>JBCCTP010000083.1:0-12732 GCA_039198505.1 Actinomycetota bacterium
CCCCTCGTCGACGAACTCGCCGACGCCTGAACCGTCACCTCCCGGGTCTGACCCCCGAGGCCACGCGCACGAGGTCACGGTTCTGCCCGTGGCAGAACGGGACCGAGCGGCGATCGTGGACATGCGCCCAGCCTGGGCCCGCCCGATCGCCGCTGGGTCCCGTTCTGCCACGGGCAGAACCGTGACCTCGTGCGCGTGGCCTCGGGGGTCAGACCCGGGAGGTGACGGTTCAGGCGTCGGCGAGTTCGTCGACGAGGGGGGCCAGCTCGTCGAGAGCGGTCATCACCTCGTCGCGCGGGCCCTGGGGCAGACCGAGCACGCCCCGATGGATCCCGTTGGAGGCCAGTTCCCGCAGCTTGTCTGCGTCCGGCCGGGCGCCGAACACGCCGAGCTCGACCGTCGACGGATCGCGGCCGATCGCCTCGCACGCCCGCTCGATCTCGGACCACTTCTCGAGCGGATGGCGCCCGCCGATCGGCATCCACCCGTCGCAGAACTCGGCGATGTCGGCGGCGGTCTTCGGGCCGGCGTTTCCGCCGAGGATGATCGGCGGGTGTGGGGACTGGGTGGGCTTCGGCCACGCCCAGCTCGGTTCGAGCGACACGTGCTCGCCGTCGAAACTGGCCTCGTCCTGCGACCACAGCGCCTTCATGGCGAGGATGTTCTCGCGCAGGATCGCCCGCCGCTCACCGTACGCGGTGCCGTGCTGGGCCATCTCCTCCTTGTTCCAGCCGTACCCGATGCCGAACAGGAACCGCCCACCCGAGATCCGGTCGAGCGACGCGACCTCCTTCGCGGTGTGGATCGGGTCGCGCTGCGCGACGAGACAGATTCCGGTGGCGACCTTGATCGTCGACGTGACCGCAGCGCACGCGGCGAGCGCCACGAACGGATCGTGGGTCCGCCAGTAGAACTCGGGCAGCGGAGGAGCGCCCTCGGCCCCGCCCCACGGGGTCGTGCGGCGCGTGGGGATGTGCGAGTGCTCGGGGAACCACAGCGACTCGAATCCGCGCGCCTCGGCCTCGCGGGCGAGTTCGACCGGATCGATCGTCTGGTCGGTGGGGAAGATGAGGACGCCGATGCGCATGAGTCGCGACCGTACTCAGGTCCACGACTCGCTCCGCGGGCCGGAGTCGTCGACGACCCCGTGTCGGATCAGCCCTAGATTCGAGCGGTGGCCGATGTGGTGTCGATCCGACTGTTCGGCCGCTTCCGCGCCGCGGTCGATCGTGCCCGGCCCGTGGGCGTCGACGACTTCGAACGCAAGACGGGAGCCGAGCTGGTCCAGCTGCTCGCCCTCTCCGACGGACACCAACTCCATCGCGACCAGGTGCTCGACGCACTGTGGCCACACGCAGATCTCGACAAAGCGACCAACGCGTTCTACAAGGCGGCGTCGTTCGCCCGCCGTCCGCTGGGTGAGGACGCCATCCAGGTCGACCGGCAGATGGTCACGCTGTTCGCCGGGTCGACGGTCGAGGTCGACGCCGCCGTCGTGGTGAGCGCCACCGCGGATGATCCGGACTCGATCGACGCGGCCCTCGCCGTCTGGTCGGACCCGTTCCTGCCGACCGTGCCGTACTCCGACTGGGCCCTGCGGGCCCGCGATCGGCTCCACCGACATCTGCTCGCGGTGCTCGCCGAGGCGGGGCGGTGGTCCGACCTGTTCGAGCTCGACCCCACCGATGAACGAGCGGCCCGGGCGCTGATGGTCGCCGCCGTCGACGCCGGCGACCCGGCGACCGCGCTGCGGTGCTTCCGTCGCCTCGACACGGCGCTGCGCGAGGACCTGGGTGTCGGACCGACGGCCGCCGTTCTCTCGGTGCGCGACCGGGCGGAGGCCGCGGCACCGGTGGCGGGGAGGCCGGCAGCGACGGTGTCGCGGCGTCGCGGGCAGACGGTGCCGCCACCGACGGGACCGCTGTTCGGACGCTCCGACGACCGTGCCACGGTCCTCCAGGCGCTCGCCAGCCATCGGCTCGTGACGATCGTCGGTCCCGGCGGGATCGGGAAGACCGCGCTGGCTCGGGACGTCGGCGCCGACCCGGGGGACCGATGGCCCGACGGCGCACACTGGTGCCGGTTGGGAACCGTCACCGACGAGCAGGCGGCCGGCCGCGAGCTGCTCGCCGCCATCGGCGGTCAGCAGTGGCAGGACGCCTCGGTCACCGAGTCGATCGTCCGCACCGTCGCCGACGACACGACACTGATCGTCCTCGACAACGCCGAGCACCTCGCCGAGCACCTCCATCCGCTGCTGACCGAGGTCCTCACTCAGTGCGCCGACGTCCGCTTCCTGGTCACCAGCCGCCGGCCCGTCGACCTGCCCGACGAGTACGTCCATCGCCTCGACCGGTTGGACCCCGTCTCCGCCGCATCGCTCTTCCGGGCGGACGCCGCCCGTGCCGGTCTGACGATCGCAGTCGACGACCAGCTGGACGTCGATCGCCTCTGCGAGCGGCTCGACCGCCTCCCGCTCGCCGTGCGCCTCGGCGCCGCTCGTGCCGGAGCGGTCGGACTCGACCTCGTCGAACGGCATCTCGCCGACCGCTTCCGATTCCTCGATCGCGGGGCGGCGGGCGGCCAGGAGAAGACGCTGGAGGAGGCGATCGCCTGGTCGGTGGACGCCCTCCGTCCGGCGACGCGGACCGTCCTGACCGAACTGTCGACGATCGTGGGAACGTTCTCGCTCGACACCGCCGTCGCCGTGGCGGGGGTCGGCGACACGCTCGACATGATCGAGCACCTCGATGAGTTGGTCGAGGCGTCGCTGGTCGAACGCACGACGACCGATCGCGAACCCCGACACCGGTTGCTCGAGAGCGTCCGTCTCCACGCTCGCGCCATCGCCGATCGCGAAGGCTCTGCGGCGGGTGCGACCGAACGCCACCGCCGACACGTCCTCGCGGGAGCCGCCGCGGCCAAACAACTCATCGGACGCGACTCGGCGGCCGGTCTCCGGTGGTTCGCCGAGTCGTGGCCCGATGTCCGGCTCGCCGCCTCGACCTGCATCGCAGGGGGCGACCGACGCGGTCTGGCGGAGCTGATCGCCTCGTGCAGCACCTACGCCGTGCTCACGCAACGGTTCGGGATCATCGACTGGTGCGAGGCCGGTCTCGACCCCGATGACGGCGACGACCCGGTCGCGGCGACCGAGGAGCACGCCGTCGCCCTCGCCACCTGGGCCACGATGGAGCGGTACCTCGGGCAGATCGAGCGCGCAGCGCGCCTGCTCGACGCGGCCGCTGTCGTCGATCCGCAGCCGGCCGAGGTCCTGATCGGCCGCGGCATGGCCGCCCACGCCGCGGGTGACGCCGAGGGGTGCCTGACCTCGCTCACCGACGGTCTCGAGCGGCCGATGGACCCGGCGAACGAGGCCGTCGTCTGGCTGCAACTCATCATGGTGGAGGCCGGTCGGGGCCGGGAGACGGCCGACCACGTGCACCGGTTGTCGGTGCTCGCCGCTGGACGCGGACCGATGTTCCGCGCGCTGCACCTCCTGGGCCGGGCGATCGGCTCGCTGGCGTCCGATCCCGTGCAGTCCCGGGTCGATCTCGAGGAGGCGATGGTGATCGGGGACGGACTCGGGGCCGTGACCGTGTCGGCTCAGAGTCGTACCGCGCTGCCGATGGCTGCCGTGATGGCGGGTCGGTCGCTCGAGGCGCTGGCCCTCGAGCGCGACGCGATCGCCTGGACGTCGGAGCGCGGCGTGTGGTCGATGGCGACCGCAGCGCTCGGCACGCTCGGTCTGTTGCTCGACGGTCACGGAGACACGGCGAATGCTGTGACCCTCATCTCGGCCCGGATCGCCAACGGTGCCGCCACGGCCTTCAACATCGCATCGATCCACGCGGTCGCCGACCGCGCTCGAGAGACGCACCCTGAGCAGTTCGACGGGTGGTGGGATGCGGGGAGTCGACTCGACCGGCGAGCAGCCGCCGACCTCGGCATCGAGGCAGCGGACGCCGTGCTCGCCGCCGTCGATCGAGGCGAGCGCGACGGCGCAGCGCTCTGAGTCGAGACTCGTCAGGCCGCGAGCGCGGGGCGTGGGCAGCCGCCGCACACCTCGCTGATGAGCCGGGCGGCCGCGAGCGTGGTGCGGTCGTGCAGGTGCGGACCGACGATCTGCACGCCGATCGGCAGTCCGTCGTCGCCGAGACCGACCGGTACGACGGTCGCCGGCAACAGACCCGCTCCCGCCGGGCCGATCCACCGGAACAGATCGAGGTACGACCGGTCGTGGCCACCGATGTCGACACGGCGCTCCCACTGCGGTGAGTGGTCGTGGGGGATCGCCGAACGCGGGTGCACGGGCATCAGCACGACGTCGAACCCGGCGAAGAACTCGGACCAGCGTTCGCGCAGCTGGAGACGACGCTCGTGGTACGACAGCCAGTCGCGATGTCGCATGGCCGACCCGCGCTTCACCCGGCCGAGGGGCGTGTCGTCGGTGTTGGCCGCCATCCGCTCGATCTTCTCTTTCGGGTGCCCGCCGGACAGTGCTCCGAACAGCAGGTTCTCGAAGATGTCGTGCGCCTTTTCGAGTGTGAAGCCGGGCCGCGCATCGGTGTCGACGCGGCCTCCCCCGGCTTCGATCGCCGAGACCATCGCGTCGAACACCCGACCGGTCGACGCGTCGACCGGGCAGAACTCGTCGTCGAGCCAGCCCGCGATCCGGAGCGAGCCGAGATCGGTCGCCCGAGCCGCCGGCAGGTCGAGATGCCACGCCTCGTGATTCCATCGATCGGGTCCGGCCATCGCATCGAGACCGACCTCGAGGTCGTCGACCGTGCGCGCCATCGGTCCACACACGGCGAGGTCGGCGAGGCTGAGCGTTCCGGGCGGTCCCGGGATCTGCCCATGACCGGGAACGATCCCGAAGGTCGGCTTGTGGCCCATCACACCCGAGTAGTGAGCGGGCACGCGGATGGATCCGCCAATGTCCGATCCGAGCTCGATGGGGGTGAAGCCCATGGCCAGCGACGCCGCTGAGCCGCCCGACGAACCGCCCGGGGTCCGTTCGACGTCGTGCGGGTTGTTCGTCGTTCCGTAGACGTCGTTGTAGCTCTGGATGTCGCCGGCGTAGATCGGCAGGTTCGTCTTGGCGAACGGAATCGCTCCGGCCTCCCGCAGTCGAGCGACCGGCCAGGCGTCGGCGGTCGGGACGTGGTCGGCCAGCTCGGGAGCGCCCGAGGTCGTGACACACCCCTCGGTGGGGAACGAGTCCTTGACCGTCATCGGGACGCCGTGGAGTGGCGGGAGGTCGGTGGCGCCGGCGTCACCCGCTGCGGCCGTGGCGTCGTCGGCCGCCTTCGCAGCGGCCCGCGCACGATCGAGATCCCACTGCACGACCGAGTTGATCGGTCCGTCGAGCCGTTCGATCCGCGCGGTCAGGTGATCGAGCACCTCGGTCGACGACACCTCGCGTCGGCGGATGGTGTCCGCCAGCTCGACCGCCGACATCCAGTGCAGTTCGTTCTCGGTCTCGGCCATTCCGCCACCGTACGAACAGCACGAATCGGACCCGGCACCGAACGTGCTGCGAACGGCACGAATCGGACCCGGCACCGAACGTGCTGTGTCAGCCGGAGCCGGAGGAGAGGCACACGGGAATCGGTTCGCCGCGGCGGAAGACGGTGACGGGTCCGTCCTCGCTCACGACGACCGCAACGGCGTGGTCGTGGTCCCACGTGTAGCGAGCCGCCGAACGGTGGCGCATGCCGGCGTCGAGATGGACTGCCGACTCGGACTCGACCGAACTGCGGAGCCCGACGCCGAATCGGTCGACGCGCCCGTCGAGACGGACCAGGGTGGCGAGGTCCGTCTGGGAGAGCACGGCGAACAGCGGCGCGAAGTGATGCCGCTCGAGTACCGAGAGGGCCGGCGCCTCGATGGCGGCGCTCGCGTCGATGCCGTGGTCGTCGTGCGGACGCGGTTCGAGGTCGACGAGGAAGGTCGCACCGATCCGAGCTGGACTGAGCCAGTGGACCGCGAGCTTCAAGATGCCGGCGAGCAGTGCGGTCGGCGCCTCGGGGACCGCAGCCTTGAGCGCGGGAAGGTGGGCACGTGCCGACGGACGGTGACGCCACGACTGGCCGTTCCACTCGACGACGCCGGACGGCGTGAAGACCCGACTGGTGCCCATCAACGTTCGTTGCACGATCGATGCGCCGGTCGCCTGCTCGACCTCGATGAGGTCGGCTTCGTACTGGACCGTTCGCCGGAACGTCGCCAACTGCAGCGGCCCGTCCCCGCCGCGTACGAGGAACGCCGACCGGCCGTCGGCGAATCGACGGGCGCGATCGATCGGCATGTCGAGGTCGACCAGCTCGACGAGGTTGTCGACCGGGATCAGGGAGGTCTCGTCCGGCAGGACGAACGAGCCGTAAAGGTGGGTGCGTCGGTTCTCGAACGGCGGCGGACGGAGCGCGTGGTGCAGTTCGACGAGGAGCAGATCGACGACGGCGGGACCGCCGGGGAGGACGATCCCGTCGTCGTCGAGCTCTTCGCGCAGCCGCTCGTGAGATCGGGTCAGCTCCGGATCGGCGCCGTCGTCCACCCACCCGACGCTACGGGGCCCGCACCGGATCCCGTCAGGGCGTGAGGACGTCGATCACGACCTTCGCCCGTGCATGACCGGTGCCGAGGTACCGCATCGCTTCGGGCGTGTCGGAGAGCGGGTAGCGCCGATCGATGACCGGTCGGATGTCCCCCGACTCGAGGTGACCGAGCAACGTCCGGATCTCGTCAGCGGTCTCGACGGCGGTGAACATCACGAACCGGCGTGAGTCGAACAGGAAGCGGAGACGCATGGCGATCATCCGGCCCACCGGGCCCCACAGACGGTTCTTCTTCGGGCCGCTGATCATGACGAACACGCCGCCGGGCGCGAGCAGCCGCCGGCAGGTCGAGATCGAGTGCGATCCGACGTTGTCGATGTAGACGTCGAACGGCTCCATGGTCGACAGTCGCTCGACCGCGTCGCCAGCGGTGTAGTCGACGACCTCGTCGGCGCCGATCGACGACACCATCTCGACGTTGCGGTCGCTGCACACGCCCGTGACGTGTGCGCCCATCGCCCGAGCGAGCTGCACGGTGTAGGTGCCGACGCCACCGGCGGCGCCGTTGACCAGCACGCGCTGGCCCGGCTGGAGCCGGGCGTGGTCGCGCAGTCCCTGGATCGCCGTGACCCCGGCCACGCCGATCGACGCGAGTTCACCGTCGTCGAACCGGGCGAGTTCGTCGGACACCTTCGTCACGTTCTTCGGCCTGCCGATCGCCCACTCGGCGAACGCCCCGGACGTGGCGCCGGCGACGCGATCGTCGACCGCCAGCTCGGTGACGTCGGGACCGACGGCGTCGACCACCCCGGCGACGTCGACGCCGCGCCGGCGGTCTTTGGGCCGTCGGAGTCCGGCCATCAAGCGGAGGAACCACGGTGTGCCGGTCATGAAGTGCCAATCGAGGGGGTTGACCGACGATGCGTGCACGCGAATGCGCACCTCTCCGGCGCCGGGTTCGGGTCGGTCGACGTCCTCGTGGCGCAGGACGTCGGCGTCGCCGTAGGTGTCGTGGACGATGGCTTTCATGGGGGCTCCGTTCGGCGTACGTACGGTGTACGTTTCGGTCCCGAGCACCGTAGACGTACGATGTACGTATGTCAACCGGCCCCGTGATGTCGTCGGCGGGAACGGCTCGCGCACCGCTGACGATCGAGCGGATCGTGACCACCGCCATCGACCTCGCGGACCGAGGTGGCGTCGACGATCTGAGCATGCGCCGTCTCGCCGACGAGCTCGGCTTCAAGGTGATGTCGCTCTACAACCACGTGGCGAACAAGGACGAGCTGCTCGAGTTGATGGTCGATCGGATCCTCGGCGCAGTCGAGTTCGTCGACACCGGCGAGGGAGTGATCGAGGACGACGGAGCTGCCGCCAACGACGCCGACTCCGCCTCCGAGACCGACTCCGCCTCCGAGACCGGTACGGCGGACTGGCGGACAGCGATCATCCACCTCGCGGTCGCCGAGCACCGCGTGATCCTCGCCCACCCGTGGGTCGCGTCGGTGATGAACACGGTGTTCCCCCGCACCGGGAGATGGCGACTCGCCGAGGAGCTGCTCCGCCTCCTCACGCTCGGAGGCTTCACCGGTCACCTCCGCGATCTCGGCTACCACGCGATCACGCTGCACGTCGGTGGGTTCACCCAGCAGCAGATCGGCTACCAGTTCACGCCGGAGCGCGAAGCCGAGATGTACGCCCGGTTCCATCGCGACGTGACCGAGGACGTCTATCCGCTCATGGTCGACCACGTGCGCTATCACGAGGTGATGGACACGATCCCCGGAGAGCGTCCGGACGAGTTCCGATTCGTCCTCGACCTCATTCTCGAAGGACTGGAGCGCCGCCGTGACGACCCGTGACGCAACGACCACTGTTCCGTCGAGCCCCGGGGTCGACGGAACATCGCTCTCCGCGAGGGCGGGTCGCCCGATCCCCGATGTCGATCTCGACGCGCTCGTCGCCGCCGCCCACCGGAACTACCGCGACCGACGACCGCGCAGCGCCGCTGCCGACGAGCGGGCCCGTCGTGTGCTCCCGGGTGGCAACACCCGATCGGTCCTCGACTTCCGCCCCTTCCCGTTCCGGGTGGCCACGGCATCGGCCGCGGAGATCGCCGACATCGACGGTCTGACCTACGTCGACCTCTGCGGCAACTTCACGGCGGGACTGTTGGGTCACACGCCCAGCTCCGTGCGCGACGCCGTGATCGAGTCGCTCGACGGCGGCTGGACCGTCGGCGCGACGCACGAACGTGAGATCGAGTTGGCCGAACTCGTGTGCGGGCGGTTCGAGTCGATCGAGCAGGTGCGGTTCACCAACTCGGGGACCGAAGCGAACCTCATGGCGATCGGCACCGCACTCCACGTGACCGGCCGCGTCGGTGTCGGCGTGTTCGATCGCGGCTACCACGGCGGAGTTCTCGCGTTCGGGAACGAGCGGTCGGGGCCCCACCACGCGCTCAACGTCCCGCACCGATTCCACGTCGCCGAGTTCGACTCGACCGACGGTCTCGACGAACTGTTCGCGTACGCCGATCTCGGCTGTGTGCTCGTCGAAGCGGTCCAGGGCTCGGGTGGGTGCCGTCCGGCCTCACCCGAGTTCCTCCACGAGCTCCGCCGCCGTTGCGACGACCATGGCGTCGTGTTGATCCTCGACGAGGTCATGACCTCACGGCTCGCGCCGGGCGGCGCACAGGAGCGCTACGACGTGCGAGCCGACATGACCACGCTGGGCAAATACCTCGGCGGGGGGATGTCGTTCGGTGCTTTCGGCGGGCGCCGCGACCTGATGGCGGCGTTCGACCCGTCGGCCGGGGGATCGTTGACGCAGGCGGGGACGTTCAACAACACCGTGGTCTCGATGGCGGCGGCGATCGCGACGCTGCGTCACGAACTCGACGACGAACGACTCGCCGACGTGAACGACCGAGGTGACCGGCTCCGGACGGAGCTCGACGCCGTCCTGGCCGGATCTGTGCTCCCCATGTGGGTCACCGGTCTCGGCTCGATGCTCTGCGTCCACGCAGCCGACGATCGACTCGTCGATCTCTGGTTCCACGCCGCCGTCGACCGCGGGCTGTTCGTCGCCCGCCGCGGCTTCATGGCGTTGTCGATGGAGGTGGGTGACGATCACGTCGACTCGCTCGTCGACCTCACCCGGTGGTGGGCGGGTTCCCTCGTCTGAGTCCCACGTCGGATCCGACATCGAGCGATACCGTCCGATCGGTGCGGGCGAGAGCGTTGACCATGTCGTGCGCGGTGGTCGCTTTCGCGGTCGCCGGATGCACGATCGAGACCGAGTCGGTCGACGCCCCGGTCGACGAGCGAACGAGCGACGAACTCGACGGTGATGTCGACGGAGATGTCGACGTCGATGTCGAGCACGACGACGCGACCGGCGAGCTCGATGACGAGTTCGCTGACGACTCCGATGACGAGTTCGATGATCCGATCCCGGCCGACGGTGTGGCCGACTGCGATCCGGTCGACGTGGGCGAGGAGTTGGGCGAGGTCGAGACGATCTACGCCGTCGTCGACGGCGAGCTCGCCGGTCCGTGCTTCGGGCCCGCGGCCGACGTACTCGTCGACGCCTGGTCGACCGTCGAGGCGGTCACCCCGCCCGACGATCTCTCCCTGATCTCGCTGTGGGCCGGCTTCGACGGCGACGGCAGGACCCTCGCATTCGCCGGACCCCTCGACGCGAGCCATGACGAGTTCGTGATCGCGATCGACCTCGACACCGCGGCCGACGATCCCGACGAACTCAGCCTGACCGTCGTCCACGAGTATGCCCACGTCATCACGCAGACGACCGAGGAACTCGACGTGCTCGGCGACCCCGATGCGTGCGACACGCTGTGGAACGGCTCGGGGTGCTTCTGGGACGACAGCTACGTGTTCCTCTGGGTCGAGGAGTGGTGGCCCGACTCGTACCTGGCCGACCTGCCGCCCGACGGCAGCGAGGACGAGGAGGGCGGTCTCGAGCGCTGCGACGTCGACCGGACGTTCCTCGGTGCGTACTCCGCGAGTTCGCCCGAGGAGGACTTCGCCGAGACGTTCAGCGCCTTCGTGTTCGGTCTCGACGTCCCGCCCGGCGTGCAACCGAAGATCGACTGGTTCGAACGATTCCCCGAACTGCTGGAGTACCGCGATCGCCGGGCGGACGCCGACCTGCCGATCCCCCCGAACAACTTCGACGTCTGCGGCTGAACCCGTCCGACGACGCCGTGGGCGTCCGCCGTCGTCTCGATGCCCGTCTTGCTGCCCGCCTCCCGCAGGCTGGCGCCGTCGCGGACGGTCGATCGAGCAGTACGGTCTTCAGCGGGCGGCCCGTCGTCCCGAGGAACTCCACATGCGCCGTCCCCCATCCGGTCGACCATCGGTCGTCGCCTCGCTCGTCGTCGCCCTCGTCGCGTCGCTCGGGGTGCTCGTCGCACCGGTCGCAGCCGGCCCCGTCGCCGCTGACACGTCCGACACGCCGACTGCGCTGACACCGGTCGGACCATGTCGCACCTTCGACAGCCGGGAGACACCCGACCGGGGACGACTCGACGAGTCCACGTGGCGCGTGCAGATCACCGGCGACTGCGACGTGACCGAGGGGGCTCGCGCCGTCGTGCTGTCCGTGGTGGTCACCAACGTGACCGGATCGGGATTCGCCACCATCTGGTCGTCGGAGGACGAGCGACCGACCGTCTCGAACCTCAACTATCGGATCGGGCACACCATCGCGAACACGGCGATCGTGCCGTTGTCCGCCGAGGGAACGGTCGACGTGTACCTGTCGGGGACGGCGTCGTTCGCGGTCGACGTGACCGGGTTCTTCGCCGACGCTCCCGACCCGGTCGCCGCCGGCCGTTTCGAGCCGGTCGACGCGACCCGGATCCTCGACACCCGGACGTCCGACGAGTACGGGTCGGGTGACCTCGTCGTACCGCTTCCGGACGGAGTGCCCGACGACGCGTCGCTCCTCGCCGTGACCGTCACGTCGGTCGCTGCGACGGGCCGGGGATACCTGTCGGTGTTCACCGCCGACGACGAGCGCCGCGACACCTCCATCGTCAACACCGACGACCGCAACCGCACGCGCGCCAACCTCGCGCTCGTCCCCGTGACGCCCGACGGATTCGTGGTCGCCCGTTCCGTGTCGGGCCACGTGCTGGTCGACATCTGGGGGTACTTCACCGGGCCGTCGGCCGACGTGGCGACCGACGGCCTGTTCGTTCCGCGGGCACCCGAACGGGTGTGGGACTCCCGCGAGTCGCTCGACCCGATCCACCCCGACGGCACCGTCGAGCGCGCGATCGCTCCGTCGGGTGCCTCGGCGATCGTCGCCAACGTCACCGGAATCGACCTGACCGCCGCCGGATACACGACGGTGCACGCTGCCGGCACGCCCCGCCCGGAGGTGTCGTCGCTCAACTACCGGTGGAACCATCCGGTCGCCGCCGCCACGATCACCAGGGTCTCGGACCGTGGCGTCGCGTTCTTCTCGTCGGCGGGTGCGCACATGGCGGTCGACGTCGCCGGATGGTTCCTCGGCGCGCCGATGGCGGCGACGACGCCGGTGCCGGCGAACGACTTCCCGGCGGCCGACTCCGACGTGGTGCTGATCTCCGACTCCGCCCACGCGGGTATCCGATGGAACGGCGCACTGGGCTACCTGCAGGGCGCGCAGTTCAACGCGCAGCTCGAGTCGTGTCGCCGACTGATCGGCGTGTCGTGTCGCGGTCGCGAGGGATACGCGCCGCGCACGGCCCTGTCGGAGATGCGCCGACTCGAGCCGGGCAAGTACTCGACGATGTTCATGCTCACCGGCTACAACGACTGGTCCGGGTCGTTCCCCAGCGCGGTCGAGCAGATCATGGCAGAGGCGCGAGCCAAGGGCATCGATCGCGTCGTGTGGGTCACGTATCGCGAGAACGTCGGCTACGTGTCGCCCTCGTCGATCTCGAACCGCAACTCGTTCATCGCCAACAACCGTCACCTGCGGGCGGTCGTCGACAGCCAGCGATACCCCGAACTGAGCCTCGCCGACTGGCACACGTACTCGTTCTTCCAGTCGTCGTGGCTGACCTCCGACGGGGTGCATCTCACGTCCAGCGGTGCGCCGCAGTCGGCGATCTACCTCTCGCGCAAGCTCGCGTTCCTCGAGCGCCGGCCGTGCCCGC
>JBCCTP010000084.1:0-12723 GCA_039198505.1 Actinomycetota bacterium
CTGCACCTCACGACCCACGTCAACGGCGAGCTCCGCCAGGACGACACACCCGCCACCATGGCGTACCCGATCGAGTTCCAGATCGAGTACCTGTCGACGTTCTGCACGTTGCAGCCGGGCGATCTGATCTTCACCGGGACACCGACCGGCGCGGGCGCCCGCTTCGACCCGCCGCGGTTCCTCGCGCCGGGCGACGTCGTCGAGGTGTCGGTCCCCGAGCTGGGGACCCTGCGCAACGGGGTCGTCGATGAACCCGCCTGACGCTCGGGCCGGGCCGGCGGACGACCGAGCGCTGCGCGCGTTCGACCGATCGCTGCCGATGGCGCTCCTGCGCGCTCGGGAGGCGGTGATGTCACGGTTCCGGCCGATCCTCGCCGAGCACGGGGTCACCGAGCAGCAGTGGCGCGTCCTGCGAGCGCTGTCGTCGGCGGCCGACCCGCTCTCGGTCGGCGACCTGTCGGAGCAGACCTTCCTGCTCGGGCCCAGCCTCTCGCGGATGCTCGCCTCCCTCGAGGAGCGATCGCTGATCGAACGCGGCAGTGCCGCCGATGACGCGCGTCGCGCCGTGATCCGGATCGCACCCGCCGGGCGCGACCTCGTCGCCACCATCGGCCCCGAGAGCGAGGCGACGTATCGGCACATCGCCGACGCATTGGGCGACGACGCACTCGACTCGCTGTACGACCTGCTCGAACGCACGGCAGCCACCGCCTGAGTGGCGTTCCGAGGCGCGTTCTTTCTTCGAACGACCTTGTTCTCCGAGCGAACGAACACCTACAGTTCGGACGGTGTCGACGAGCCAGACGCTCAGCCGGGGGTTGACCGCACTCGAGTTCGTCGCGCTCGCTGAGCGCCCGCCCACGATCGACTCGGTCGCCGAGCACCTGGGAGTGCATCGATCGATCGCCTATCGCATCGTCCGCACGCTCGAGGAACACCGCCTCGTCCGGCGCGACGAAGCAGGTGGCTGTCTCCCCGGTCTGCGACTCGGCATCCTCGGACGGTCGACACTGCCGACGCTCCGGTCGACGGCCGTCGGTGAGCTGTCCCGCCTCGCCGACGAACTCGGACTCACCTGCTTCCTCGTGATCCGCGACGGCGACGAGGCGCTGACGGTCGAGAGCCAGGAGCCGACCGCGAGCCACGTCCATCTGACGTACAAGCCCGGCATCCGCCACCCGATCGATCGCGGTGCTCCCGGCCTCGCGGTCCTGGCCGGCGAACCCGAACGATCCGACGAGCGGACCGAGGTGTCCGCCGCCCGCCGCGACGGCTGGGTCAAGAGCGTCGGAGAGGTCGTCGAGGGGCTCGCCGCGATCGCCGTTCCGCTGACCGGCCGCGAGGCGTCGATCGCCGCCGTGTTCCTCCCCGGTGCCGGGGTCGACGAACCGACGATCGTCGAGGCCCTGACCCGGGCGGCGGCCTCGATCGACGACCACCTGCAGAGCAGCCCGGCGGTGGCGTCGTGACCGCGCGACGCGACGAACCCGGTCACGACCAGACCAGTCACGACCAGACCAGCACCGACCAGACCAGCACCAGCGACCCCGACACACGGAGCCACCGATGAGCAGCAACGCCTACCACCGGGCGCCCGACACCGTCGCCGCAGCGCCCGCAGGCTGTCCCATGCACGGCACGTGGTCGCCCCTCGACGACGACTACCTCGCCGATCCCTACCCCATCGCGGCCGGGCTGCGCGAGTCGCACCCGGTGTTCTGGTCCGAGCAACTCGGCCACGTGGTCGTCACCGACATGAACGACATCGAGCACGTGTTCATGAACCCCAACGTCTTCGCGTCGACGAACGTGCAGGACCCGATCGACCCGCTGTGTCCAGCAGCGGCCGAAGCACTGGGCGCACCCGACTTCGACCCGGTCGCGGTCATGTCGAACCGCCCCGAACCCGACCACGCTCGCATCCGGGTGTACACCCGCAAGGGTTTCGGCAACCGCCGCCTCGCCTCCCTCGAGGACTACATGCGGTCCCGGGCGTCCGAGCTGCTCGACCGGATGATCGCCGGTGGCTCTCCCGCCGAGTACGTCTCGTCGTTCGCGTTCCCGCTGCCCGCCGAGATCGTGTTCCGGTTCATCGGCTTCCCCGAGTCCGACGACGCTCTGATCAAGTCGTGGTGCGTCAACCGCAAGGCGTTCTCATGGGGCCGTCCCACCGAGACCGAGCAGGTCGAGATCGCCCGCGGGATGGTCGACTACTGGCGCTACTGCCGCGACTTCGTCGCCCAACGACGCGATGAGCGGCGCGACGACTTCGCCTCCGAGCTCCTGAACGCCTGGGAGGAGGACCCGGGACCCGATCGCGACCCCGACGCCACCACCGGGATCTCGTACCGCGAGGTCGAGTCGGTCGTCTACGGCATCAGCTTCGCGGGGCATGATCCCGTCACGGCCCTCATGTGCAACACGCTGCTGTGCCTCCTTCCCCGCCGCGATCAGTGGCAGGCGCTGGTCGACGACCCCTCGCTCGCCGCCAACGCGGTCGACGAGACCACTCGCTTCGAGTCGAGCCAGGTGTCGTGGCGACGGATCACCACGTGCGACACCACCCTCGGCGGTGTCGATCTGCCGGCCGGGACCCGCCTGCTGCTGAACTTCGCCTCGGCGAACCGTCAACCCGACCGCTACCACGATCCCGACACGTTCGACATCCATCGAGTCGGCGCCGGGAAGAACATCAGCTTCGGCAAGGGGATCCACTTCTGCCTCGGGGCGGGTCTCGCCAAGATGGAGGCACGGATCGCGCTCGAACTGCTCGCCGAACGCCTGCCCAGCCTGCGGTTGGTCGACGACCAGCAGCTGTCGTACTTCCCGAACATCACGTTCCGCGGACCCGACTCGCTGCACCTCGAATGGGACGAGCTCGCGGCGGGCGATTCGACATGACGTCCGGGTCGCGACGGACCGATGTCGTCGAGGAGGAGACCTTCACCACCGAGTGCACGTGGTGTCGGGCCGAGACCCCCCACACACGGATCCGGCGGACCGAGCGGTACGCGTTCCTCGGGATCCGCGGGCCGAAGACCGGACTCGAGGAGCACCGCGTGCGATGCGCGATCTGCAACGGCGAACAGCACGTGCGCGACCTCGTCTCACTCGATTCGCCGGTGCTCGCCGACCAGTACGCGACGGCGCTGCGCGCCGCCGTGGCGGAGCTCGACCTGGGCACCGCCGACGCCGCGGCCAGGTCGGCCGCGATCACCGTCATCCGTTCGTTCCAACCGGCGTACGACGACGAAGTCCTCGACTCCGACCGGCGAGACCGGTTCGGTGACCGCCTCGACTCGTCGCTCGACGACCTCCGGGAGAACTTCCACTCGTCGATCCATCGCCGCTGGCTCGCGGCAGTGATCTACGTCGCCGACGGTCTGCCCGACCGCTCACACACGATCGACGCTCACGCACGCCGACTGGCGATGTCGGCCCGCGACGTGGAGGAGGCCCGGCGGCTCGCAGCGCCCGGCGGCAGCGGTGGCCGGGAGGCGGGATGACGCTCTACGCCGTCCAGAAGTTCCTGTACGAGCTCAATCGCTCCGACGCCGCACAGGCCGCGTACCTCGCCGACCGCCACGCCGTGCTCGAGCCGTACGACCTCACCGACGAGGAGGTCGAGGCATTGGTCGAACCCGACATCGGCAAGCTCTTCCACCTCGGTGTCAACGGCCAGATCCTGATGCACTTCGCCGCCTTCCATCAGATCGAGTGGCAGGACTACCTGCAGCGGATGCGCGACGGCATCGCCCTCCACGGTCCGGTGCGAGAAGGTGTGTACGCCATGACCACGGGCATCGACGAGGTCGTCGCTCCCGTGCACCAGCAGCCCGACCAGCAAGACGACGAACGGAGCTGACCATGTCCCTCGTGTTCGCCGGCGTGTGCTCGCACGCTCCCGGCATCACCGGCCGCGCCGACCAGGCCGACCCCGCGGTCCGCGACCGCTTCTACGACGCTCTCGGCCAGATGCGCGACGACCTCCACGCTGCACGCCCGGACGCCGTCGTCATCATCGCCGCCGAGCACTTCGCCAACTTCTTCATGAACAACATGCCGTCGTTCGCGATCGGAATGGCCGACCGCTACGAGGGGCCGATCGAGGATCCGGGCTGGCTCGGGATCGAACGACGCGACGTGCCGGGCGACGCCGATCTGTCGCGGCGATTCATCAGCGAGGTGATGCAGACGAGCGACGTCAGCTACGCCGAGGAGTGGAAGTTCGACCACGGGATCATGGTGCCGCTGCACTTCCTGACACCCGACTACGACGTGCCGGTCATCCCGGTCAACGTCAACTGCCAGGGTCCGCCGCTGACGCCGCTCCATCGGGCCTGGGCGTTCGGCGGGGCGATCCGCCGCGCCTGCGACGCCGTCCCCGAACGGATCGCCGTCATCGGAACCGGCGGGATCTCCCACTGGCCCGCCACCCCCGACTCGGGGAAGATCAACGTCGACTGGGATCTCGACTTCATGGATCGCTGGTGCCGCAACGACCGAGATGCGCTCCTCGACTACGACGACCTCACCGTGTACGCCGACGCCGGCCAGGGCGGCTTCGAGATCCGCACCTTCATCACCGTCGCAGCCGCAGCCGACGGCGCCAAGGGGACGGTCCACTTCTGCGAGCCGATCCCGATCTTCGCGGTGAGCTGCACGGTCGCCACCTACGAGCTCTGACGGGCAACTCCGCCGGAACCCGTCGGGTTCGTGAGGATCAGCCGATGTCGACGAGGGTCACGATCACGTCACCCGACCGTGTGGCCGGCGAGGGCATCACCTCGACCTCGACCTTCGTGTCGTCGCCTCCGAGACGGAACAGACGGGTCTCGAAGCGTCGGGGTTCGAGCGACGAACGGACGCCGTCGACGTACCGCTGGAACGCCTCGGCCGGCATGTCGAGGAACAGCTCGAGGCGGTTCCCGCGCAGGCTGCCGATCGCCGAGCCGAGCAGCTCGGTGAGCAGTGCATTCCCGGTGGCGATGCGACCGCATCCGTCCACGATCACGGCGGCGACGTCGACGGGCATCCGCTCCGGCTCCGGAGCGGGCGTGCCCTCCTCGACGAACTCGACCATGACGCGACCCGAGCCGTTCGTGTCGCACGACCACGCCCGGACGTCGACCGGTCGACCGCCGTCCCAGGTGGTCGCGACGGCCTCGCCGGGCCGGGTGCCGACCGCAGCGGACGAGATCGTCGATCCGTTCTCGACCCACGAGTCGAGCGATGTCGCCATCAACTCGTAGTCGGGGCGGTCGACACGGCGAGCGAAGGCGCGGTTCCAGTCCACGAGCGCACCGGCGGCGTCGACGATGCACATCGGCGTCGCACCGTGATCGAACGCCGAGCGGCCGATGTGCTCCGCTGCATCGACGGCCGCCCGATCTCGGACGATCCCGGTGACCTCGATCAACGACACGAGCGCGGCCTGCGTCGTCCCGTCGAGACCCGGCAACGGCAGCGCGGTGACGGCCAACCAGCGGGTCTCACCCTCGTCGGTCAGGATGCCGACCACGTCGGCGACCGACGACGACTCGACCGCCAGCGCGGCGCGGATGGGATCGGTCGATCCGTCGAGAGGTGCTCCGTCGAGATGGATCGCGGCGAACCGCGGATCGTCGAGTCGCACTCCCGCCGGGGTCTCGGGGCCGCACAGCAGCTCCGCGGCCCGCTCGTCGGCCTGCGCCAGACGTGCGTCCTGGTCGAACACCGCCAGACCGGCACCGACCGATCGCAGCGTGTGTTCTGCGAGCCAGGCTCCGCCGAGCCCGAACTGGATGGAGGTCGTCAGCGCGCTCATCGTTCGTCGTCCCGGTCGGTCTCCCCCAGAAGTGACGCGAGCCGCAGGGGCATGATGTCGCCGATCCGCTGAGGGCGGTAGTTCTGCTGATGGAAGACACCGTGGCTCCGGCCGTCGTCGAGTTCGACGATCAACTGGCGCCACTCGGGGTCACCGGCGGTGATCCGCCCCTCGATCTCGTTCACGGCACGATCGAGGAGTTGGATGCGTGCCATGACGTCGGAGACGGCGACCCGGAACGAGGCCGGGCGCTCGTCGGCGACGCTGCGCAACGTGGCCGTCGGATGCGGCAGGAGCCGGGCCAGCAACGGCTCGACGCCGACGAAGACGTCGACCGTCGGCTCGTCGGCCAGCGCATCGAGCGCATCGACCGCTCGGCTGCGGAACCCGTCGACGAAGTCGTACGCCACGGCGAGATCGTCCGCGGTGAGTCCACGGGCCACCGACAGCACGTGGTCGGGATCGACCGCACTCCGCAGAGCGGTGACGAGCGCCGTGATCGTGGTCCGCCGAGGCGCCTCGGTCGGCGTGGCGACGCGGTGCCCGAGCTCGCTGAGGCGGGCCCGGAAGGCCACCTCGAACTCGGTGGTCGGCGCATGGTCCGAGGCGCCGAACGGTGAGATGCGGGGAGCGGGCGGTCGAGTCGACGAGGGTCCCGCTGGGGACTCCGCGTCGGCACGATCGATCCGCCGGTCGGCTGGATGGAACGTGAGAGTGGTGTTCATCTGACTCCTCCATGAGTCGTGAAGCGATCGGGATTCGGGGCGCTGCCGTCCTGGCCGCCCCGTCGAACGGGTCACGTCACTGCATGACGAACTCCGTGAAGTACAGGCCCTTCACCTGTGATCCGTAGACCTCGTACACCCGGTCGAACAGCGTCGTCCGGGCGGCGTCGCGGCCGGCGGCCGTCGACAGCTCGTCGAGCTCGCGGCCGGAGAACGTGGCGAGCACCATGTCCGCCGCCGGCGCGGTGGCGAACGAGATCTCCCCGGTCTTGGAGTCCTTCTCGACGAGGTCCTTGTCGAGCTCGATCGACACGGCGATGCGGAGGTAGGCGCCGTCTGCGAGGTTGACGTTGATCGCGTCGAGCCCGACGAGGTACCCGAGTTCACTCGGCTCCTCGACCACCTCTTCCTCGGCGGCGGCGGCGTCAGCGGGCGCCGGCTCGGCGGCACCGCCGGACATCATCCCGCCGACGAAGTAGCCGGCGCCGAGCATGGCGACGGACAGCACCAGCGCGGTGATCATCCTCTTCGATCCGCCGCCCTTCTCGTCGGCGTCCTTCTCTTTCGACTTCTTGTCGGCCATGATGCAAACTTCCTGTTCGCGGCGTGTGCTCCGTGGTCATCGCCCCGGAGTTCTGGTGGGTTGGTGATGTCGACCGTCCGCCGTGCGGACGCCGGTGCCAGGATCCAGAGGCGGTCTTGACGGCGCCGGCGAGGTCGGCCGGGCGCGGTGGATCGACCGGGTGTCCGTTCGTGTTCGGCCGCGTCCGAGCGGGTGTCGATCAGCCGATGACGACGATCTCGACGCGTCGATTCCGAGCGAGCGACGCCGGGTCGTTCCCCTCGGAGATCGGGCGGGTGTCGGCGAAGCCGGCGGCCGAGAGTCGACCGCGTTCGAGCCCCGCCTGTTCGCTCAGGAATCGCACGACCGACGTCGCCCGCGCCGTCGACAGTTCCCAGTTCGACGGGAACTCGGCGGTCGAGATCGGCCGATTGTCGGTGTGTCCCTCGACGATGATCGCATTGGGGGTCTCGCGGAGCGCGTCGGCGATGACGTCGAGGATCAGGATCCCGTCCGGCTGGACCGAGTCGTCTCCCGCCCCGAACAGCACCTGGTCGGCGACGATCGAGACGACGAGCCCGCGGGCTTCGCGGCGGAATCCGACCGCGGTCGACAATCCGCTCCCGATCGCCTCTTCGCGGACCGCCTCCTCGATCTCGTCGAGCGGGTCCGGTGGATCGGCGGCGTCGCCGCTCGAGCCATCGCCGGTCACGAAGCCTCCGGCACCGTCGTTCGGGTCGATCGGGCCGAGCGGCCCGATCACGGCGTCGCCACCGGCGAAGTCGGGCTCGTCCTGCCCGTCGCCTTCGTCGTCTCCGGGTGCGTCGAGCGGATCGAAGCGCGGATCGGTCGGACCGATCTCCGACGTCGGCATCCCGGCGAGGATCCCGTCGTCGTCGGGACCACCGGGCGGATCGACGGGGTTCGTCGCGCCACCGTCCCGGGAGTTGGGGTCACCGTCGTCGTTCGGCATGGGTGCCGCTCCGCCACCCTCGAGCACGCTCACGCCACCGTTGGCGAGCGGGCCGCCACCGGTTCCGAACCCGATGTCGAAGTTCGAGATGCCGCCTCGTCCACCCAGCTCTCGACGGAACGACTCGGCGGCCACGTTGGTCTTGTCGGGGTTCGGGTCGCCGAGCGCCCACATCACGAGGAACAGCGCCATCAGCAGCGTCAGCACGTCGGCGTACGGGATGACCCACGCCTCGTGGTTGACGTGTTCTTCGTGCTCTTCCTCGTGGTGCCGGTTGCGGCCCCGCGACTCGCCGCCACCGCCGCTCATGAGATCACGCCCATCGATCAGGCGTCCTGGTCTTCACGCATCTCGGCGGCGACCGCGGGCGGCAGGTAGGTGAGGAGTGTCTCCTCGATGACCCGCGGCGACTGACCGCGCTGGATGGCGAGCACGCCCTCCATCACCATCTCCCGGAGCATCACCTCTTCGGCGGACATCGCCTTCAACTTGTTGGCGAGCGGGAGGAAGATGCCGTTCGCGAGGTACACACCCCAGAACGTGGCGACGAATGCGGCCGAGATGCCCGCTCCGAGCTTCGACGGATCGTCGAGCTTCGCGAGCGTGGCGATCAGACCCATCACGGCGCCGATGATCCCGAAGGTCGGTGCGAAGATCCCGTAGGTCATGCACCACTCGGCGCCGACCTTGTGGCGGGCCTTCATCGACTTGATCTCCGTGCGCATCACGTCGGCGACGTCCTCGGGGTCGTTGCCGTCGATCGCGAGCTGGAGCGACTTCTTCATGAACTGGTCCTCGAGGTCGGACATCTCGCTCTCGAGCGACAGGAGTCCTTCGCGACGGGCCTTGTTCGCGAACTCGACGAGCGTCTTCAGCGTCTCGTCGGCGGGGGGCATCGCCTTCGGGAAGATCGCGATCATGATCGCCTTGACGGCGCCCGACGTCGCCTTCATGTCGAACGACGCCATCGTGGCGCCGAGGCCACCGACGATCACGATGAGGATCGCGGGCACGTTCGTGATGAGCACGACCGGGTTGACGCCCTTGGTGAGACCTCCGACGATACTGCCGAGCAGTGCGACCAGGAGTCCGATCAGTGTTGCCTTCATCGTGCTACCTCGTGCTCTGCCGGGGTGTCGGCGGGATGGGTGCCGGCGGGATGGATGTCGGAATCGTCGGAGTCGTCGGAATCGTCGGAGTCGGGCCCACCGATCGTCGGCAGGGCGTTCAGGATCCGACCGCGGTACGCCACGATCCGAGCGACGATCTCCTCGCCGTCCTCGGCGACCACGTACTCGATCCCGCTCGCGAGCCGCACGACCGTGTCGACGTGGGTGTCGATCCGTTCGATGAGGTCGGGGTTCAGGAAGAAGGAGACGCCGCTGCCGACGCGTGTGAGTTCGATCATGTGACGGGGGTGATCATGTGACGGGTTCGTGAGCCGGGTCCGGGCGCCGTGGCGACGCGGATGGTCAACGACGATCGTCCGGAGGGTGCGGCGAGACGCAAGGTGGACCTCGCGAACTGCTGCGAAACGGAGACGGTCGCGCCGACCCCCTTGCGCACCGGGCCGCCCTCCGGACGATCTCACGCGTGGACGCCCTCGACGAGCTGACCAAGCGCCTCGTGCTCCTGCACGACCAGATGGAGCAACTCCTCTGCGCGCTCGACATCCAGCAGCTCGTCCTCGCCAACAACCGGCTCCGCTGGCTCCCCGCCGTCACCGAGAGCGTCGAGATGCTCGTGCACGAGATTCACCTCTCCGAGAGCGAGCGCCTGCCGGTCGCCTACGAGGTCGCCGCCTCCCTGGGTGTCGCACCCGAGGCCACGCTGGCCGAGATGGCCGACGCCGCCGGAGAGCCGTATCGCAGCACCTGGCGGCGAACCCGACTCGGTCTCCTCGCGCTGCATCGCGAGGTCGACCAGGTGACCGCCGCCAACCGCGAACTGAGTCGCCACGGGGTTCTCGCTGCGAACGAGGTCATCACGACGATCGGCGGAACCGGCGAGCCCGAGCCCGCCGCCTATTCCGCGTCCGGCCAGTCGGCACCGATTCGCCAGACCACACATCGCTTCGACCGGACGGCGTGACATGGCGGTCACCGGCATCTTCACCGCATTGTCGGGGATGAGTGCCCATCGGCGCATCCTCGACACCACGGCGAACAACATCGCCAACCAGATCACGCCCGGGTACAAGCGGCAGGTCGTCGACCTCGCTCCCGTCAGCGTCGGGTCGGGTCCCGCCGTCTTCGCGGGCTCCGGCAGCCGAGCTCTCGGCGTCGAGGTCGTCGACACCCGCCGGGTCGTCGACCAGCTCGCCGAGATGCGTTCGCGCAACGCCATGGGCGCCGCGACCGACGCGTCGACGACGCGCGATGCGATGCTGCGGATCGAGGCCGTCTTCGACGAGCCCTCCGAGCGCGGACTCTCCACCCAGCTCAACGCCTTCTGGGTCTCGTGGTCGGACCTGTCGGATCGGGCCGACGACACGGTCGCCCGCGGCGAGGTGCTCGCCCGCGCCGGTGACCTCGTCAACCGGATCGGCCAGATCGCCACCGACCTCGAACGCGTCGACATCGACGCCGGCCGTCGCATCGACAGCCTGGTCTCCGAGATCAACAGCAAGTCGGCACAGATCGCCGAGCTCAACAAGGCCATCGCAGGGGCGACCGGGACCCCCAACGCACTGATGGACCAGCGCGACGTGCTCGCCACCGAACTCGCCGACATGGTCGGCGCAGACATCCGCTACATCGAAGAGGGCGACCAGATGTCGGTCACCGTCGGCGGACGCCTACTCGTGGCCGGCGGCTCCTCGTTCGAGGTGCAGCGCGGCGCCGACACCATCGAGTGGGCGCTCGACGGGACGCCGATGCGACCGGCTCCGAGCGAACTGGCGGCCCTCAACCGGATCCAACAGGAGCTGCTCCCCGGCGTTCGGGCCCAACTCGACACCACCGTCACCGAGATCGTCACCGAGGTGAACGCCGTCCACTCGGCCGGCTACGGACTCGACGGTGTCACCGGCCGCGACTTCTTCGACCCGACCGGGCTGACCGCCCAGACCATGGCGGTCGACGCGGACATCGTCGGCCAGACCGACCGACTCGCCGCGGGCGCCGCGGTGCTGCCCGGACCGACCGCACCCGGCCCGTTCGACGGCCGCCAGGCGCAGCTGCTGGGCGACCTCGCCGTGGACGGCGCTGCCGACCAGAACTACCGGACCTTCGTGGG
Source organism: Actinomycetota bacterium (assembly GCA_039198505.1). Lineage (GTDB taxonomy): Bacteria > Actinomycetota > Acidimicrobiia > Acidimicrobiales > Ilumatobacteraceae > Ilumatobacter_A. The sequence continues at coordinate 11,304 of JBCCTP010000084.1, forward strand.
TGAGCTCGGCATCGAGGTCGGGTCGTGGGTTCGCCGCGCCGACTCGAACCAGCAGGTCGCCGACCGTGCTCTCGACGACGCCGAGTCGGTGAGCGGCGTGTCGATCGACGAGGAGATGGTGCGGATGCTGGCTGCCCAGCGCGGCTATGAAGCGTCGGCCCGCATGCTCCGCGCCGTCGACGAGATGCTCGAGACCGTCATCAACATCATGCGATGAGCACGCCGACCGAATCCCGAGGAGGCTCGCCATGCGCGTGACCGCCAACATGTCGCAACGGTCGACGATGCGCGACCTCAACGTCGCGCTCGAGCGACTCCAGGACGCGCAACGCCGACTGTCGTCGGGCAAGACCAACGAGCGCGTCTCCGACGACCCTCGCGCCGCCACGGACGTGATGTTCCTCCGCCAGCAGCTCGGACGGATGGACCAGACCGAGCGAACCCGCGACGACACGAAGTCGCGGCTCGAGGTCGCCGACTCGACGCTGCTGTCCGCATCGGACCTCCTCGGTCGCGCCCGCGAGCTCGCCATTCGTGCGGCCAACACGGGCGCCAACGACCAGAACAGTCGAGCCGCGATCGAGACCGAGCTCCGCGCCCTGCGCGAAGAAGGGATCGGGCTCGCGAACACCGAGTTCCTCGGCCGGTCGATCTTCGGCGGCACCACCGTGACCTCCGCCTACGACGAGGCGACCGGTGGCTACCTCGGCGACGACGTCGTCCAGCAACGGACCGTCGACGACGGTGTGACCGTGGCCGCCAACCTCACCGGCCCCCAGGTCTTCGGCGACCCGGCCGGACCGGGCGGTGACGTCTTCGCCGTCCTCGATCGCCTGGCTGATGCCGTGCGCGACGGCGACAACGCAGCGATGGCCGTCGAGCAGGGTCGACTCGACCAGGCGAAGACCCAGATCGGGAACGGCCTCGCAGAGGTCGGCCGACGTGTCGCCCAGCTCGACGAGCTCGACGTGCGGACCGACGTCCGGAAGGCGGACCTCCAGGAGCGCCTGTCCGAGATCGAGGACGTCGATCTGGCCGAGGCGATCGTCCAGTCGCAGAACCAGGAGAACGCCTACCAGGCGGCGCTCGCCGCGGTCGCTCGCTCGTCTCCGCCGTCGCTCATCCAGTTCCTGAACTGACGGTTCGGGAGCCGGGCCGCTCAGGTGGCCGGGACACGGAAGACCGCGCTCGGTGCCGCCAGCAGCTGATCGGCGACGAGGTCCACGGTCGGATCGCCGGCCGTGGCGTTCGTGAAGCAGACACGCCCGTCCTCGCCGACGGCGGCGATGGCGACGTTCGGATCGATCGACCCGACGTCGTAGTTCACGTTCGACGTCCCGCTCGCCGGGACCTCCGACGAGTGCAACGAACCGAACCCGCGCGCCGATGCCCGCACCGGCGTCAGGTTCACGACCACGAA
>JBCCTP010000085.1:0-12694 GCA_039198505.1 Actinomycetota bacterium
AGGCCGAGGCCCCGCGGGGACAGCCGTTCGGCGAGGCGACGGAGACGACCGCTGGCCATGCGGTCGCTCGGTCAGGTCTGCAGCCGGTAGCCGAGGCCCCGGACGGTGACGACGTGGCGCGGGTTGGCCGGATCGGCCTCGACCTTGGTGCGCAGTCGCCGGATGTGCACGTCGACCAGACGGCCGTCGCCGAAGTAGTCGTACCCCCACACCTTGTCGAGCAGCGCCTCGCGGCTGAGCACCTTGCCCGGGCTCTCGGCGAGCTCGACGAGCAGCCGGAACTCGGTCTTGGTGAGGTGCACCTCGTCGCCGTCGCGCAGCACCTTGCCCTCGTCGGGGATCAGCTCGAGGTCGCCGAACACGAGTCGGGCGTGCGCGTTGGTGGTCGACCGGATCCGCCGCAGGAGAGCGCGGATGCGGGCCGACAGCTCCTTCGGAGCGAACGGCTTGGTGAGGTAGTCGTCGGCCCCCGCCTCGAGCCCGGCCACGACGTCGTGGGTGTCGTTGCGCGCTGTGACCATGACGACCGGGACGTCACTGGTGCGACGGATCGTGCGGCACAGCTCGAATCCATCGATGCCGGGGAGCATGATGTCGATGAGCACGACGTCGGGCGCCGACCGCTGGAAGAGGTCGATCGCCTGCTCTCCGCTCTCGGCTTCGTCGACGATCCACCCCTCGTCTTCGAGAGCGAGCTTCACCGCCGAACGGATGCGCTCGTCGTCTTCGACCGCGAGGATTCTCGTACCCACGGACCCATGATGCCCGATGAGAGGTGCGTCCGACGACCACCCACCCGCCGCAGGTCTCGTCGCAGTCGGCTCAGCGCACGATCCGGGCGTCGAGCGCAGCGTGCAGCTCGGGAGCCGCAGCGAGCACCCCGGCCGGCTGACGTGCGTCGATCGGCGACCCGTCGAATGCGGTGACGAGACCGCCCGCCTCGGTCACGAGGATCACGCCGGCGGCGACGTCCCACGAGTTGAGGAACTCCTCGAAGTACCCCTCGACACGGCCGGTGGCGACGAAGGCGAGGTCGAGCGCAGCGGATCCCATCCGACGGATGTCGCGGACGTGGGGGAGCAGCGCAGCGATGCGGGCCGCTTGGTGTTCGCGGTGCTCCTCGACGAAGTAGCTGAACCCCGTGGTGACGAGTGAGGTCGCCAGAACGGTCGCGTCGGAGACGGTGACCGGTTGGTCGGTCATCGATCCGTCGGGTTGGATCGACGAGAGAACGGTCCCGCCGCCGAGTGAGGCGCTCGTGATCTCACCGAGCATGGGTGCGTACACGGCACCGGCGACGGGCTGCCCGTCGCGGACGACTCCGATCGACGTGCACCACATCGGGAGGTCGTAGACGTAGTTGACCGTGCCGTCGATGGGGTCGACGTGCCACTCGAGGCCGGTGGTCCCGGCGCGGTCGGTGCCCTCCTCGCCGACGATGGCGTCATCGGGTCGCGCTGCGGTGATCCGGTCGACGACGATCGCCTCGGCCTCGCGGTCGAACTGCGTGACCGGGTCGACGTCGCTCGACTTGGTGTCGTGTGCGACCCGGCTGCCGGCTCCGAGTTCGACCCGGCCCCGACGTGCGTGGTCGCCGGCCTCGCGGGCGATGTCGACGGCGAGCCGCCGGAGTTCATCGGGGGAGTCGCCGTGGGCGGTCACAGGTGGCCGGCCCGTTCGCGGTCCTCGACCTCGCGCCACTCGCCGATGGCTCGCATGACGAGGACGGCGACGACGGCCATCCCGCCGGCGGCGACGAGCGATCCGACGAGGATGCCGATGCCCTTGGGCAGGCCGCAGTCGCCCTCGCACTGGATCGCCACGAGCGAGTGACCGATCAGTGCGCCGGCGAGACCGGCGAGGAGGATGGCGGCGAAGGCGGCGATGCGAGTGCCGACCGAGGGGATCGCCGAGAGCGGACGGTCCGGTTCCACGTGGCCCGAGTGTACGGACGCGTCCGCCGAGCCGGGTCCGGGTCCGTACCGTGTGTGACGGTGACCGGAGCTCCGCGCACGATCCTGCACGCCGACATGGACGCGTTCTACGTGTCGGTCGAGCTTCGCCGTCGTCCCGAGCTCGCCGGGAAGCCGGTCGTGGTCGGCGGGACCGGTCCGCGCGGCGTCGTCGCGGCGGCGTCGTACGAGGCTCGGCGGTTCGGCGTGCACTCGGCCCTGCCGTCGGCCGTGGCCCGTCGACGCTGCCCGCACGCCGTGTTCCTCCCGGGGGACCATGAGCTGTATGGCGAGGTGAGCGGTCAGGTCCACGACGTGTTCGGCCGCTACACGCCGGTCATCGAGCCGCTCGCGCTCGACGAGGCGTTCCTCGACGTCACGGGCGCGCGTCGGCTGTTCGGTGACGGTGCCACGATCGCCCACGAGATCCGCCGGGCGATCCGCGACGAACTCGACCTGGGATGCAGCGTCGGCGTCGCAAGCAACAAGTTCCTCGCGAAGCTCGCCTCGGTCGACGCGAAGCCGACGGCGTCGCCAGCCGGAATCGAACCCGGCCCCGGCGTGTTCGTCATCGAGCCCGACGGGGCGCAGCGGTATCTCGATCGGCTGCCGGTCGGACGTCTGTGGGGGGTGGGACCGAAGACGCTCGAGAAGCTCGAGCGAATCGGCGTGCGGACGGTCCGCGACCTGCGAGGCATCGACCCGTCCTCGCTCGCCGCCGCTCTGGGACGATCCCAGGCCGACCACCTCGCCGCGCTCGCCGTCGGTGCGGACGACCGCGAGGTCGAGTCCGACCGAGACGCCAAGTCGATCGGGCACGAGGAGACCTATCCCCACGACAAGTTCACCCACGATGAGCTGTCGACGGAGCTGGTTCGCCTCGCCGATGCGGTCGGCCGTCGGCTGCGCGACCACGGTGTCGGCGCCCGGACGTGGACCCTCAAGATCCGATTCTCGGGATTCGTCACGATCACCCGCTCGACCACCACCCGGGACTCGGTCGACGACGGATTCACCATCGTCGAACTGCTGCGCCCGCTCCTCGAGGCGATCGACCCGTCGCCCGGCGTGCGGTTGCTCGGCGTGAGCGGATCGAACCTGGGCCAGCCGACGACTCAGCTCTCCTTCGACGACCTGCTCGCCGAGTCCGGGAGTCACGACCCGGCCGGCTCGGAGGGTTCACCCGGGACCGGCGCCGCCGATCGAGCGGCTGCGACCGAAGCGCTCGACTCGATCCGCCGCCGGTTCGGGGACGGAGCCATCGGACCCGCCAGCGCGGTGCGCCGGGGACGCCTCTCCACGGTGCGACGCGGGGCACAGCAGTGGGGCCCTGACCAGGAAGAACGCGTGAACGATCAGGAACCTCCGCGGCCGCGTTGAGGATCGCGGGAGGAGCTGCGATGATGTGTGGGTGCCGCTCTCCGAGGACGAGCAACGGATTCTTCGCCAGATCGAAGAAGAGCTGGAGCAAGACCCCCAGTTCGCGCAGCGCGGGTACCGCGTGTCGCGCCGACGTTCGGCGCTCCTGATCGCCGGTCTCGTGATCGGTCTCATCATCACGATCGCCGGACTGGCCATCAACTTCGTGGTCGCCTTCGTCGGCTTCGTGATCGTGCTCGCCCTCGCCGTCGTGCTCGAGTCGGAGATCCGACTCCTCGGTCGCGAACGCCTGGGTCAGCTGCCGATCTCGGCGTGGCTCACCGCACAGCGACAGTCGGCCCGACAGGCCGAGTCCGAATCCGACACCGACTGACGCTCGTCGGGAAGCGCTGCGTCGCACCGGGCGGCGGTCCGATCTCCGTTCTCGACGCCGTCATCACGACGCCTTCGGCACGGGATGTGGCTCAGGACCAGCGAGTGACGTATCGACGGATCCGTTCGAACGGCGTCGACGAATCGGCGACCGCCTTGTCGATCTGGCGGGTCCAGATGCCGCACTGTTCGAGCGTCGTCACCCCGTACGGGCCGGTCTGACCCAGTCGCTCATCGCCGTCGCGCGAGAACGTCACCTCGTCGACCGTGCGGGCGAGCGACTCGACCGGCCGCGACGCCACCGGGAACCGCGCCGCGGTCACCGTGGCGGCCTCGGTCGGCGTCAGATCGGGCGTGAGCCCGACCCCGACGTCGGCGAGCGACCCCGTCGCCCGGGCCCACAGACGCTGCAGCTCGACGCGAGCGTCGGACACCGGACGGCGGCGAACTCGTCGTACGAGCGCGGGGAGCAGCCCGATCATCACCAAGGCCGCGACGATCGCGAGGCCCCGCCACGGGACCGAGAACCCCGACCCGGAGTCGGACGAGCCGCCGTCGCCGCCGGGGGTGACCGTCAGGTCGGGGAGCGTGGTCGCCGGCCCACCCTGGATGTCGGGGACCGCATCGTCGGCGCCCGGAGCAGGCGGGATCGTGGTCGTGGGCGCCGGCGCCGCCTCGCCGCCGGCGAGGTCGTCGAGCGGATCGAGCGGACCTTCCTCCTGCTCGGGGGGAACCTCGGTGTACCCCTCGGCACCCGGCGCGCCGCGGCCTGGAGTGGGCTCGAACGGCACCCATCCGAGTCCGTCGAACCACACCTCGGGCCAGGCGTGGGCGTTCCGTCCCAAAACCGAGTAGGTCTGACCGCCGGTGCCGTTCGGCGGTGCTCCGATCGCATCGCCCTGCGTGAAGCCGACGGCGACGCGGGCCGGGATGCCGATCGACCTCATCATCGCTGCGTACGTGCCGGAGAACTGCTCGCAGTAACCGACCCGGTTCACGAGAAAGGCCTCGATCGCCGTGGTGCTGTGACCGGCCGGGACTTCGAGGCTGTAGTCGAAGTTGTCCCGGAACCAGTCCTGCAGCCGGCGGGCTGCGTCGTACGGAGTGGCGGCGTCACCGACCACCGAGCGCGCCGTGGTCTCGACCACGGAGGGGAAGTCGTCCGGCAGCTCGAAGTAGACGTCGTCACCCGGTGAGACGGAGGTGGCCGCTCGCAGTTGGTCGACCGTGAACCGTGGGGAGTACGAGAGGATCTCGTAGGTGTCGCCCGTCTCGAGCGCGCCGTCGGTCTCGACGAGCGTCGCACTGTCGGCGTTCCACCGGAGACCGTCGGAGCCGCTCGCCGCGGACGGATCGGCCGCTGCCGGGATGAGCTGGCCGCCGAGCGCCGACACGACGACGGTCTGACGAATCGGAGTGGTGCCCGGACGCTGACCGTCGACGTTGCCGTCGACCTCGCTGAGGCGGCGTTCGGGCAGACCCCACGTGGTTCCGTCGAACTCGGGGAGCGCCGCGGATCGCCAGTACGACGCCGTGGTGGCCGTGACGGAGAAGAGCTCCCTCGGCGACTGGTTCGTGAGCCGGGATCGGATGTCGACGAGCGGACTCACGACCTCGGTGAGGCTGCCGTCGGAGCCGCCGCCCGAGGGGTCGTACAGAGCGTCGGCTCCGGCCCCGGGGAGACGAGGACCGACGAACATGGCGGCCAACGCGACGACCGCGGCCGTCAACAGGGCCGGACCGAGGACGGTCGAGACGGGCGACTCGGAGGCACGCCGGCCGCCCGCGGTGATCACGGCCGCCGGGCGGGGAGCGTGCATGGCCCGCAGCGCGACCGTGGCGACGACGCCGGCCGCGACGAGCGCCCCGGCGAGCGGCACCCGCAACCGGTCGGAACCGAGAGCGGCCACGAACACGAACAGGACCCCGCCGGGCACCAGCGCCTCGGCGCGGGCGAACGCACGGAACGCGAACGCGTCGGACAGCAGCACGACCAGGGCGATGCCGATCGCGGCGAGGATCGCCCACCCACCGATGTGCGCGACCGGCGCAACGGCTGACGAGAACTGCTCTCCCACGAGATCGAGTTCGAGGCGGAGGAGCCGCCACGTGTCGCCGGTCGGTACGAGCGCGGTGTACGTGGAGCGCAGGTACACGAAGCCGATCAGCCACGCGAGGGTCGCCGCGACGATCGGGAGGCCCGCCCACAGGGGCACCGACAGGCGGCGGAGTCCGAAGGCGAGTCCGTGACCGACGACGGTGAGGACGAGCAGATCGTCGAAGAAGTCCCACCCGGTGAACACGCGGGCGAAGCCGGCGGCGACGACGGCGGTGTACGTGGCGAGCGCGAGGACGGCGAGCATCTCGCGGACCAGGCCGGCGGGGAGCGAGGGGCCGACCGGCCGGGTGGGCTGTTGGACGCCGGCGGGCGGCACGGCACCCGGGAGGCCGGGACGCTCGGACCCGGATCCACCGTCGTTCGGCCCGCCACCGCGGAGGAGGGTGCTCGCCGTGGTGCTCATCGATGTGCTCCTGCCATCTCTGTGGGCGGGACGACCGTGGCGGCGGGACTGACCCGCTCTCCCGCCAGCCGCCGCCACGAGCGGACGAACTCGTCCTCGGTCCGCGCCCCGACGCCGAGGTCGCCGCGAGCCGCCTGGTCGGTGGTGACCGGCAGGACGGTGAGGGTCGGATCGATCATGCCGGCGACGGCGCCGGCGATCGGTGAGTCACCGCGACCCGAGATGACGATCAGCAGACCGATTCCCTCACTCGGGTCGCGCTCCATCGCGCGCGGCGGGTCGGCGTCGACGGTGATCTCGGCGAGCACGCCGAGGGTGAGGTCGGCGACCTCGGGTCCTCGGAGATCGACGCCGCCCGACGTGACGAATCGCGTCGTCAGGTCGGCCTCGGCGCTACTGCGCACCGTGCTGGCGGCGACGACGATGGCGCGCTCGAACGACGCGTCGTCGGCGTACGACGACGGACTCCGGTCGAGTGCCACCACCACCCGGCGCAGTCCCTCGACAGCGTGCTGCTTGACGAGCAGCTCGTCGCTGCGCGCCGAGGCTCGCCAGTGGATGGTCCGCGGCTCGTCGCCGTCGACGTACTCGCGCAGGCTGTGGAATTCGCCCTGGCCCAGACGACGCGCACTGGCGAGCAGGTGTCGACCGAGGGGCCCGACGCCGAGGTCGGGGACGGTGAGTCGATGGGCTCGGGGTGCGATGACCACGCGGTCGTGGCCGCCGACGAGCCGCTGGCGTCGGGTGACCCCGAGCGGGTCGCGCAGCTCGGCCGTGAGCGGTCCGAGCGTGACCAGCCCGCGGGTCGTGGTGGGGAGTCGATACCCCGCCGTGGCGGTGGAGCCGGCACCGAACGGCTCGACGCGCAGCGTGGCGACGTGGTCGGGGCCACCGCTCGATCGCGAGACGCGCTCGTGCAGTTGGAACCTGGGCGTCCGCAGGCCGCGGTTCTCCAGCTCGAGGTCGACGCGGCCGACGTCTCCCGCGACGAGGACCGACGGGTGGATCCAGCGCCGAGCATCGACCCGGGGGGTCCTCGTCCACACGTACAGCAGTCCGGCGGCGACCACGACGAGGAAGGCGGCGCCGACGACGTAGAGCTCGAGGACCCCGAAGACGCGGGCGACGACGAGGGCGACGATCCCGGCGGCGAGCGCCACGTAGCCCTGGCGCGTGGGCATCAGCGGGCGACGGGAATGGGGACGGCCGCGAAGACCTCGCGGATGGCGTCCTCGGGACGGAGCACGGAGCCGCCATCGCTCCGCACGACGATGCGGTGGGCGAGTGCTGCCACACCGACCGCCTTCACGTCGTCGGGCGTGGCGTAGTTGCGGCCAGAGGCGGCAGCGTGGGCGCGTGCCGCGGCGGCGAGCTGGAGCGTGGCGCGAGGGGAGAGGCCGAGTTCGATGCCGCTGTGTCGGCGGCTGGCCTCGGCGAGGTCGACGAGGTACGCCTTGAGCGCCGTCGCCATGTAGACCTGCTTCACCGCCGCCACCATGCCGAGGACCTCCTCGACCGAGACGACGGGCGAGAGCACCGACAGCACGTCGGACGAGCCCTGCTCGTCGAGCATCTGCATCTCGGCCGAGCGCCCCGGATATCCGATCGAGATCCGCAGCAGGAATCGGTCGAGCTGGCTCTCGGGCAGTCGGTAGGTGCCCTCCTGCTCGACCGGGTTCTGCGTGGCGATGACCATGAACGGAGGCGAGAGGGGGCGGCTCACGCCGTCGGCCGAGACCTGGCGCTCCTCCATGGCCTCGAGCAGGGCGGACTGGGTCTTCGGCGACGCCCGGTTGATCTCGTCGGCCAGGACGATGTTGGCGAACAGCGGGCCCGGCTCGAAGCGGAAGGTCTCGGTCGAGCGCTGGTACACGCTGACGCCGACCAGGTCGGTCGGGAGGAGGTCGGGGGTGAACTGCACCCGCCGCCACGAGCAGTCGACCGAGGCCGACAGCGCCTTGGCGAGGCTGGTCTTGCCGACGCCCGGAACGTCTTCGACGAGCAGGTGACCCTCGGCGAGGAGGCACATGACGGCGAGTCGGATCGCCTCGTCCTTGCCGTGGATGACCTGGCCGACGTTGGCGGTGATCGCTCCGAACAGGCTGGCGAAGTCGCGCGCCGTGCCGTTCCCCGTGGTGATCTCGGCCGCGCGTACCTGCGCAGCCTGGGTCGCGGTGTCGGTGAGCGCTCCGTCCGTCACGGTCGGGAAGGCTAGACCCGGATCGTCTGCGGTGTCCCGCGCCTGCTGCTCGCGTTTCGCAGCTCGTTTCGGGCCCGTCGTGACCCGTGGGAGCGATTCCGGGGACCGCGCGAGGGGTCGGCGTAGGGTACGACCGATGGATCCGACGTCTCCGGTGTTCGCCGTGGCCGTCGAGCCGGGCCGACTGTCCGCGGGTCTCGTCGACCGCCGCGGTGAGGTCCTGGTGCGGGATCGGGTGTCGATGCCGACCCGCGACGTGTGGCGCAGCCTCGAAGGGCTGGTTCGGCGGGTCCAGGCGGCCGCGGCGCCATCCGTCGGTGAGTTCGACGTCGTGTCGGTGAGTTCCACGGGCCCGGTCGACATCCACGCCGGGACGGTCTCTCCACCGCACGTTCCGGGGTGGACGTCGTTCCCGCTCGTCGAGCACCTCCACGCGGCCACGGGCCGGCCGGTGGTCCTCGACTCGGCGGGTGCGGCTGCGGTCGAGGCCGAGCGATGGGTCGGTGAGGCCGACCCTGCGTCGAGCTATGCGTCCGTGGTCATCGACGCGGTGTGCGACTCGGGGTGTGTGGTCCGAGGCCGACGGATGGTGGGCGCCCACGGGAACGCCGGCTCGCTGGCCCACGTGATCGTCGAGCCGGGCGGGCGCCGCTCGTGGACCGGCATCGAGGGGAGCCTCGACCCGTACGTGTCGGCGATCGCTCTCGAAGCCGAGATGAACCGGCCGCTCCGACGGGCGACCGATTCGATCGTCGAGCGCGCCGGGATCATGCTCGGTCGGGCGATCGCGTCGTACACCGCCATGGTCGACCTCGACGCCGTGTTCGTGTCGGGCGCGGTCCTCGATGCGTTCGGCGACACCCTGCTCGGCATCTGTCGCCGCGAGGTGGCGGCGCGTTCGAAACTCCCGTTCCTGGGTGCGATGCAGATCGTCGAACCGGTCGAGCACATCTCCGCGTTGCAGCGAGCGGCGGCGTTGGCGGCGTCACCCCACGCCACTCCGGTTACCGCTGAGTAACAACGCGTGACTACGCTCGTCGGCATGCAGCCGACGTACACGGCGGAGGCCGAGGCCTACCGCGAGAAGGTCCAGGCGTTCCTCGCCGAGAAGCTCCCCTCCAACTGGCAGGGCACGGGTGCCCTCGAGGGTGAGGAGCTCGACACGTTCGTCGCCGAGTGGCGACAGGTCCTCTACGAAGCCAACTACCTGGCTCCCGGGTGGCCGCAGGAGTACGGCGGCGGCGGGCTCACGGCGACCGAGCAGGTCATCCTCGCCGAGGAGTTCACGCGGGCGGGTGTGCCGTCGGGTGGTCCCAACGACGTGTTCGGCATCCAGATGCTCGGCAACACGTTGCTGCTCTTCGGTACCGAGGAGCAGAAGAAGTACTACCTCCCCCGGATCCTGAGCGGTGAGGACACGTGGTGCCAGGGGTACTCCGAGCCCAACGCGGGCTCCGACCTCGGCAACGTCGGCCTGAAGGCCGAGCTCGACGGCGACGAGTGGATCCTCAACGGTCAGAAGATCTGGACCTCGGCCGGTCATCTCGCCGACCACATCTTCACGCTCGCCCGGACCGATCCCGACGCCCCGAAGCACAAGGGCATCTCGTTCCTCCTCGTGCCGATGGAGCAGCCCGGCATCGAGGTCCGCCCGATCAAGATGATCTCGGGCGACTCCGAGTTCAACGAGGTGTTCTACACCGACGCTCGCGTGCCGAAGGACAACGTCGTCGGCGGTGTCAACGACGGCTGGCGCGTCGCAATGGGTCTGCTCGGCTTCGAGCGCGGCGAGGCGGCGGCGACGGCGCCGATCCGCTACGAGGCCGAGCTCGAGCGGCTCATCGCGCTCGCGCGTGACAACGGCAAGCTCGACGATCCGATCATCCGCCAGAAGCTGGCGTGGTGCCACTCGAAGGTCCAGATCATGAAGTTCCTGGGTCAGCGCACGCTCACGCAGTTCCTCGCCGGTCACCACCCCGGCCCCGACGGCGCCATCTCGAAGCTGTACTGGTCGGAGTACCACCTGAAGATCACCGAGCTGGCCGTCGACATCATGGGTGCGAACGCCCTCGAGGTGGTCGGCCGCCGTCCTGCGTCGTCGTTCCAGACCGACGACCCGGGAGCGCCGAACGTGTCCGGCTCGTGGGTCAACACGTTCCTCAACGCCCGCGCCGGAACCATCTACGCCGGGTCGAGCCAGGTGCAGCGGAACATCATCGGCGAGATGATCCTCGGCCTCCCCAAGGAGCCGAAGCCGCAGTGAGTCAGCGCGGCGACGCGAGCACCTGCGTCCAGTAGGGCGTGCCGCCCGACGAGTACGCGACCCCCATCCCGATCTCGGTGAAGGACGGGTTCAGCAGGTTGCCCCGGTGTCCCGGGCTGCCCATCCACCCGTCCATCACGCCGGCGGCGGTCCGATATCCGACGGCGGCGTTCTCGCCCCAGGTGCGGAACACGTATCCCTGCCGCGCGATCCGCTGGCCGGGGTTCGATCCGTCGGACCCGATGTGGGTGAGGTCGTTCATGCGGGCCTGATCCTCGCTGTGGAGCTGGGCGGCCGCGTTGAGCAACGGATCGACCGTCAGCGGGCCGACCCCGGCTGCTGCGCGTTCCTGGTTGGCGATCGCGACGACCTCGGCCAGTTCGGTGGCGAAGCCGGCCGGGACCGACGGCGTCGGCGGGGCGGTGGTGGTGGTCGTCGTCTCGGGCGGGTCGACGCGGACGGCCAGTTCGGAGGCCGAGGCCGAGTCGTCGATGTCGTCCGGTGCCCCGATGGCGACGGAGGTCGTCAGGACCGCCACGGACAGCGCGGCCATCCCGATGGTCGTCACCGAACGTCTACTCATCCGACATCGCACCGTCACATTCTGCCGGGCGAACGCGCAGAGCGCGCGATCGTCCGGCAATCGTCCTGGTCACTGTCGGTATCGGAGGCCGCGCCCGGAGCGTCCATCTGAGGTGTGGGCGCAGGCCTGGACGCCGCGCGACCTACCATCCGGCCGTGCTCGGAGTGGTCATGTCGGTCGTGCGCCACCCGTCGCTGTGGCCTGTTGCCATCCGTCAGGCGAGACGGACCGCCCCGGTCGGCTGGTGGCGTCGACCGCCTTTCTTGCCGCTCCCGTCGGGCGAGTACCTGCGATTCCGACTCGTGACGCAGTACGGCGACGAGGGTGCGACACCCCACCCGGACGATGTGGTGAACTACCTCCGATGGTGTCGGGACTGGGAGCGGGGCGCATGATGCCGGCACCGAAATCCGCGCCGAGACGCCCGGACGGCGATCGGTAGGGTCCGGCGATGACCGGGGCGCTCGTTCTCAACGCCAGCTTCGAGCCGCTCAGCATCGTGTCGCCCCCGCGCGCCACGTGCCTCGTCCTCGCCGACAAGGCCGACGTCCTCGAAGACGACGGTCACGTGATGCGGTCCGAGAACCTCGCGGTTCCACGGCCCTCGGTCATCAAGCTCCGCTACATGGTCAAGGTGCCCTACGTCCGCCGCACGGCCCTGTCCCGTCGGGCGATCTTCGCCCGCGACGATCACCGCTGTCAGTACTGCGGCAGCCGTGCCGACTCGATCGACCACGTGATGCCGCGCTCGCGCGGTGGACCACACACCTGGGAGAACGTGGCGGCTGCGTGTCGGCGGTGCAACACCGACAAGCGGGATCGCACGCCCGAGGAGGCCGGGATGCGCTTGGCGCGGCCGTGCCGCGCGCCCCGAGCCACCGCGTGGGTGGTCGTGTCGGTCAGCGCCATCCCCGACGCCTGGCGTCGGTATCTGCCGCTCGCGTCATGAGCGCTGCACCACGCCCGTGAGCGGCGGCTGGACCGTCGAGCGTTCCGTCTCGACCGCCGGCGAGTTCCACGCCCGCCCGGTGCCCGATCCGGCGGAGCCGGCGATCTGGATCCACGAGGTCACGGGTCCGGCGCTGGTGCTCAGCTCGACGCAGCGCGATGAGGTGGTCGATCGTCATGCCGTCAGCCGGCGTGGGGTCGAGGTGGTCCGTCGGAGGAGTGGGGGAGGGGCGGTCTACCTCGACGTCGGGGCGCAGACCTGGGTCGACGTGATCATCCCCCGCGGCGGCGTCGGATGGCACGATGACGTGCACCGCCCGATGGTCTGGTTCGGCGACGTCCTGGCCGCGGCGTTCGCCGAGCAGGGCGTCGCCGTGTCGGTGCACGACGGGCCGATGCGGCGCAGTGAGTGGTCCGATCTGGTGTGCTTCGACGGTCTCGCCCCCGGCGAGTCGACGATCGAGGGGGCGAAGC
>JBCCTP010000086.1:0-12606 GCA_039198505.1 Actinomycetota bacterium
AGGTTCGGGCATCCGAGCGCGCCGAGCACGACCTCACCTTCCTCGATCAGCGCGAGGGCCACGGCGAACTGGTCGCCGCGCAGGAACCCCTTCGTGCCGTCGATCGGATCGAGGGTCCAGTACCGGTCGGTCGTTCCATCCGATCCGCCCACGTCGATCCAGCGGACGACCTCGTCGGCGCCGACCGTCCGACCGAGGCCGGTCGACGTGATGTCCTGCACCGTGGCGAGCAGTTCGGCATGGTCGGGGCCCGTGAGATCGGACGAGTCCTCCTCGCCCACGAGCTCGATGCCGGTTCCCAGCGCGTCGACGAGCGTGGCGCACACGACGGCCTGTGCGGCGAAGTCGGCTGCGGTCACCGGGCTGTCGTCGCCCTTCGTGATCGCGTCGCCCGCGGCGAGGCGGTGTTGGACCGAGACGCAGGCCGCCGACGCGCGTCGAACCGCCTCGATGGCGACGTCGAGCGTCGACGGGTCGCCGGATGCCTGGGAGGTGGAGCTCATCGTCGTCCCTTGTCTCGTGGCCGGGGTCAGCCGGTGCGCTGGCGGGTCTCGCGCTGGTACTGCTCGGCGAGTTCGTCGACGCTCGCCGGCAGGTTCCCGGAGGCGAGGTCGGCGAGCGTGACGGTCTCGAGCACGTTGCGCAGGCTTCCGCGGATCGCCATCCAGACCCGCGGCAACGACTCGGCCGGCGGCGGATACGTGAGGTCGCGCAGGCTCTCGTCGTGCACGTCGGCGAGTGGACCGTCGATCGCTCGGAAGACGTCGGCGATCGTGATCGTGTCGGGTGGGCGCGACAGGGTGAAGCCGCCGTCGGGCCCGCGCTTCGACCGGACCAGCTCGGCTCGCTTGAGGTCACGGAGGATGTCGAGCAGGTACTTGAGGGAGATGTCCTGGCTGGTCGCGATCGCCTCGGCCTTGACCGCGGTGCCCTCGGCCAGCGACAGCGATGCCGCCGCCCGGACGGCGTTGTCGACCCGCTCGCTGATCCGCATGGCGAGTCGACCCTATCGCTGCGTCACCGACCGGCCGGTGCGACCCGGAGCCGCCGGCGTGCACCGCACCGGAAGCGGGTCCGCACGATGAGCCTCGACTCGTGGATCGCGCTCGCGGCGCTCGGTGGTGTGGTCGCCGTGCTCATCGCGGACCGGTATCCGCCGGCGCTCGTGCTCGGCGCAGCGCTGGCCGGACTGGTCTTCGCCGACGTGGTCGAACCGTCCGCCGCACTCGCGGGGTTCTCGTCCACGGCCGTCGCGACCATCGCGGCTCTGTACGTCGTGGCGGGCGCGGCGACGGCGACGGGTTTGTTCAGCGGACTCGTCGACCGGGCGCTGCGCCGCGACGGGTCGGTCGCCGCGCTCTGTGGCGGGACCGCAGCGCTGTCGTCGTTCATCCCCAACACCCCCGTCATCGCCATGGCCGCCCCGCAGGTCGTCCGGTGGGCCGATCGGAACGCCGTGAGCGTGTCGCGGTTCCTGATGCCGATGTCGTTCGCCAGCATCCTCGGCGGGGTCGTGACGATCATCGGGACGTCGACCAACCTCGTGGTGTCCGACGTGCTCGTCGCCAACGGCGAGGAGCCACTCGGCATCTTCGAGATCTCACCTCTGGGCCTGCCGGTCGCCGTCGCCGGAGTGATCGTCCTGTCGACCGTGGGTCGGCGGCTGCTGCCCGAACGCTCTCCGATCACGACGTCGATCGAACGCCGGGCGCGTCAGTTCCAGATCGCGTTCGTCGTCGACGCCGACGGACCGTTGGTCGGCCGGTCCGTCGAGGACGCCGGACTGCGCGAGCTCAACGGCGCGTATCTGTCGTTCATCGAGCGTCGGCGCTCGCCGCAGGTCGCTCCGCGTTCCATCGCGGTCCGGCCCGACACGGTCCTCGAGTCGGGGGACCTCTGCTGTTTCGTCGGCGACGCGAGTCGGATCGTCGATCTCCACGACGTCGACGGTCTGCGATCGATCGCCGACGAGCAGATCGGCCTGACGGCCGGAGCTGACTCCGGGGTCTTCGAGGCGGTCGTGGCGCCGCTGTCGTCGCTCGTCGGGGAGTCGCTGCGATCGGTCGGATTCCGCGGGAGGTTCGGCGGGGCCGTGATGGCGATCCACCGGGAAGGCGAGGAGCTCGGCGGTCAGCTGGGACGGATCCCGCTGCGCGCCGGCGACGTGCTGCTGGTGTTGGCCGACGGGGGGTTCGAGTCGCGGTGGCGGGACCACCGTGACTTCTCGCTCGTCGCCGGCCTCGACCAGCAGGCACCGGTGCGTCGGTCGAAGGCGTTCGTGGTCGGGGCGATCATCGTGGCGTTCATCACGATCGCTGCGACGGGTGTGGCGTCGCTCTTCGAGGCGGCGCTGGCGGCGGCGATCGCCACGGTCGCCGTGGGTGCGATCGGGGTGACCGAGGCGCGGCGCTCGATCGATGTCAACGTCGTGCTGACGATGGCGGTGGCGATCGGTCTCGGCGCGGCGATCTCGGCCAGCGGTCTCGCCGGCGAGGCAGCGAGCGTCATCGAGCGCGTCGACGGTCTCGGTGTGCACGTGCTGGCCGCGGTGACGATCGTCTCGACGATCCTGCTCAGCGAGCTCCTCACCAACACCGCGGCGGCGGCGCTGATGGTTCCGGTCGGACTCGGGGTGAGCGCGGATCTCGGTCTCGATCCCCGGCTGCTCGCCGTCACGGTGCTGTTCGGCGCGTCGTGTTCGTTCCTGTCGCCCGTGGGGTACCAGACGAATCTGATGGTCGCCGGCCTCGGCGGGTACCGCTTCCGGGACTTCTCCCGGGTCGGCTTCCCGCTGACCCTGACGGTCGTGGTGCTCGTCAGCGCGCTCGCGCCGCTGATCTACGACTGACGATCGGCTCGCACCGGGTCAACACTCGATCGAGAGCGACGCGGCGATTTCGCGGATCGTCTCGACCTGGTGGTCGTCGAGTCGACTCTTCCACCGCTCGGCCTGGTCGGCGGCGACCCGCTTCGTCTCGTAGCCGGTCGCCGGCCGGTCGCGCTCCTCGATGGTGGCGATGACGTCGGCGGAGAACTCGACGTCGAGCCGGTCGAACAGGGCGCGGAACCCGTCGAGCGGCTCATCGCACAGGTCTTCGTGCTGCACCACCGTCCACTCTGGATGTCGCTCGGCGGAGAGATCGAGGGTGCGCGTGAGGGCGGCGTAGCTCCACGCTTGGCGTTCGAGGAGCGACGCGTCGGGGTCGAGCGCGGTGGCGCCGAGACCTCCCGCGAACGAGCGCTCCTCGTCGCGACTCCCCGCGAGCCGCTGTGGCCGCCACCCCAGATCGAGCCAGCTGGGCACCGCGTTGAGCGGGTTGCGACGGACCACGACGACGGCCGCGTCGGTCCGCGAGGTGACGAACTCGGCGGCCGTCGCGCTGTGGACCGACTTGACGACCTGCAGCTCACCGATCGGGATCCGGGGCGGTCGTGCCGTCGCCTGCAGGACGCGGGCCACCACGGCCGCACGCCCGGTCGGCTGTCCGTCGAGGATGGCGAACTGCTCGTCGAGCGTCGTGAGGCGATGGACCCCCGACGCCACGGCGGCGAGCGGGCGGCGCAGCAGCGAGCTCACTCGGGCGGTCGACGGATCGGACCAGACGTTCTGCCACAGAGCGTCGTAGATCGGCGCCTCGGAGTGCTCGGTGAGGATGGGGTACCGTCCGATGCCCGACTTGGCGACCAGGGCCAGAGCCACGAGCCGGTCGTTGTCGGGCTCGTGGACGCGCACGGCGCCCGGAGAGGCGGCGAGAATCTCGGAGACCCAGGTGGATCCGGACCGCGGCGGACCGAGGACCAGGACACGCCGCACGGCGGCAGTGTAGGGACCGCAATGGGGTGAACCTCTGACATCGCCCGCGTCACTGGTCATGAAATCGGCTGCTGTGCGCAACGCAATCGCAACATTGTGTCTAGGCTCGCCGTCGTGATCGTCAAGCAGTTCTCACAGAACGCGCTCAGGAGCGTGGGAGCCCCGGCCGATGACGATTCCGTGACTCCGCCTCCGTCCCCGCCGTCCCCCCCGGCTCGCCGTCATCCGCTCCGGTGGATGATCGGCCTCCTCGTCGTCGCGGTCTCGGCGGTCATCGTCGTCGACCGCGCCTCCGACGGGGGCGCCACCGCCGCACCCACCCGAGACCCGTGGTTGCGGCCGTTCACGTCGACGTCGATCTGGAACATGCCGATCGGCACGGGCGCCCAGTACTCGCACGCCAACTTCGGCTACACGAAGCACCACGCCCGCGAGACCTCGTACCTCGTGAAGACCGATCCCTCCGATCCGGTGCTGCCCGTCTACAACATGGGCCACTGGCGCGACCGGTGCACGGGGACGAAGGACACCGGCCTGCGACTCCACGTGCCCGACGACCTGCAGCCCAAGCCGGCGTCCGGTCAGATCACGCCCAACAACCCCGCCGTCTTCCTCCAACCCGACGGGCGCACGCTGGTCAACCTCGGCGCCCTGGCCCGCTGCGGTGGCAAACTGCACGCCGACCGGCCCGGCTCCACCATCACCGACCTGTACGGCGACGGCATCGAGGGCGCACACGGTGCGTCGTACCTCAGCCAGCTGGGCGGAGCGATCCGGCCCGGTGACATGATCGGCGACGAGCCGATCCGCCACGCGCTCAACATCCTCGTGTGGGCCGACTACCTGTACTGGGGTGGCACGAAGGAGTCGAGTTACCGCTGGCCGGCCCGCAGCTCCGACGCCTACGC
Organism: Actinomycetota bacterium; assembly: GCA_039198505.1. Taxonomy (GTDB): domain Bacteria; phylum Actinomycetota; class Acidimicrobiia; order Acidimicrobiales; family Ilumatobacteraceae; genus Ilumatobacter_A. Next base: position 4,723 of record JBCCTP010000086.1, read on the forward strand.
CGGTCCCGAGCGATACCGCGGGAACGACCCGCAGCTGCGGATGGGCTCGCTGCTCGCGCTCCCGCCGAATCTCCAGCCGGCGGATCTCGGCATCAGCACACGCGAGGGCCGCAAGATCTTCGAGGCGCTGCGTGACTACGGCGCCTACATCACCGACGACGCTGCGTGGGATGCCACCTACATCGGCGTCGACGAGCAGGCACTCGACGAATTCCCCTGGGGCACGGCCCAGCAGGACGACATGGCCAAGATGGTGCAGTCGCTGCACGTCGTGACGAACAACGGCCCCAACTCGACCGGCGGAGGCGGGACCCCCCGTCGTCCGCTCCTCCCCGAACTCGACGGCTCGACGCCGGTCACGAATCCGTCGTCCCCCGGCGGCTCCACGGCGAACCCGCCGACCGGCCCGTCCGGTCGCACCGAGGACCCGCTCGAGCGCGCCGACCGTCTGGGTGAGTTCTTCGTCATCGCTCCCGACGTGCCCGGCCGGGTCGCCTTCGCCGACTCGTTCAACGCCGACGACGCCCGCCTGCTCGACCAGCGATCGAATCCGCGCTGGGCGGTGTTCAACGGGACCTTCGAGGCCCGCGACGGTGCGGCCGTCGTGACGGCGGCGAACGGTGCTGCGATGGCGCTGGCGTCTGCGGGCAGCGCCGACGTGTCGGTGAAATCGACGATCACCCTGTCCAACGGTCGTGCGGCGCCGGGTCTGGCGGTGCGGGCCACCGACGAGAACAACGGAATCATCGCCTCGATGGTGCTCCGTGACGGTCACGACCGGATCTCGCTGCACGCCGTGCACCAGGGTGAGTACACGCTGCTCGCCGAGGTGCGTGCGGTCGGACTGCGGCGGGGCCAGACCTACGAGCTCGAACTCGTCGCCGACGGGTCACGGGTCTCGGTGGAACTCGACGGGGTGTCCGTGCTGAGCCACGAGCTGTCGTCCGACCTCGCCGGGCGCTACGGGTCGAACACCAGCCACGGCCTCCGGATCATGCGCAATTCGACCGCAGACGACGGCGGATCTCGTTGGAACGACGTGGTCGTCACCGTCCGCTGATCTCCCCACGCAGGCGTTGGTCACGCACGGTGACGTGCGACCACATCACCTGGAATCTCCGTTAGGGTCGACCCGTGGAACTGCAGCAGGCGTTCAGGCGGCAGTGGCGTGCGCTGATCCTCGTTCCGGGCCTCACGGCGATGATCGCCGGCGTCCTCTTCTTGACGTCCACGGAACCGACGTACTCGGCCCGCGCCACGGTGCGGGTCAACGAGTTCATCGACGCCGACACCACACCCGAGGTCCGCCAGGTCATCGACGATCTCGATGCTGCACTCGACAGCCGCCGGGTCTCCGAGGTCGTGGAGGCGGCCGCTCCGGGCGCTGACCTGCCCGACATCCAGTCGACGGCGATCGGTGACAGCGGCGAGGTGCGCGTCACCCTCGTCGGTGACGACCCTCAGGAGGTCGAGGCGGCGCTCGAGGCAGGGGTGCGCGAGGCGCTCACGACCGTGTCCGAGGTGCGGGTGCGCCAGGTCGGTCGTCAACTCGTCGCAGCCGACGGTGTCGCTCGCGACGCGGTGCAGGATCTCCAGGAGATCGAGAACGACGTCGGCGCCCCCGACCTCCAAGCCGAGCTCGAACGCCGCAGCGGCGACATCCTGGCGTTGCGGAACCAGATCGCCGCGGCCGCGGAGAACGGCACCGTCCGTCGTGCGCTCGAGGAGACGTTGGAGATCAAGCAGGCCGAGTTCGACGCGATCTCCCAGGAGCTGCTCGGTTGGACCAACTCGCGCGAGCGGTTCAACCTGTCGATCACGGCGAGCGCCGAGGCGGCGCTGCAGCTCCGGAACCTCGAAGTGAGCGAGGCCGACCTCCAGACCACCGAGATCCTGCAGTCCCTGACCATCGCCGAGCAGTCCGTCCTCACCGACCTGGTGCGAGTGGTCGTGGCTGCGGCGCTGGTCACCGGCGCGGCAGTCGTCCTCCTCACGTTGGCGGCCGGCTCCCGACGCGGTGGTCCGGTCTCGGGGCGCCGTGCGCCCGCACGGTCGTGGCGAGACGACGATCTCGCCGACGACCGCTGGGACGACGACGAGTGGGACGACGACGTCGACGACGACGAGCGTTGGAGCGACCGCGACGACGACGAGCGCTGGCGTGATCGCGACGAGGCAGCGGCTCGGCGGTCGTTCTACGACGTCGAGGACGAACCGCTCGACCACGACGGGCTCGACGACACCGACGAACCCGACGGAGTCATGGAGGACGTCGATGACGAGGTCGACGACGAGTACGACGAGTACGACGACGAGTCCGACGTCGACGAGATGAACGGTGGGCGCCGGGCCACGCGTGAGTCGAGTTCCCGACGCAGATGACCGAGAACTCGCACCGGACCGAGGACGATCTCGACGAAGGTGACGCCGGCCGCGAGAAGCCGGCGCTCGCCGGTTCGTACCTGATCACGCTCGCGGGGAGCGTCGGCATGATCGTGCTGACGCTCTTCACCGGTGTCGTCTCGGCCCGTCTGCTGTCGACCGACGGTCGCGGCGCCGTCGGCGCCATCGCCGGATGGGCGCTCGTGGTCACCGTGGTCAGCAGCTTCGGGTTCCGCGAGGGCCTCAGCTGGGTCCAGGCGAAGACCGACGCCCGGTCGCGCGACGTCCTCGCGGTCGGGTTGGCCTCCATCGCCGTCACGAGCGCGATCGGCATCGCGGCGGCCGAGCTGTTGATCCCGATCGGGTTCTCCGCTCAGTCCGACGAGGTCATCCGCGAAGCGCGGATCTTCATGCTGTGGGTCGTTCCCTACACGGCCTGCTACACGTTCACGGCGCTGTTCGCCGCTCGACAGCGGTTCGTGCCCGTCACGCTGATGCGAGTCGGGCAGCCGTTCCTCTACGCCGTCGGACTCATCGTGGTCTGGGTGACCGATTCGGCCACGGTCCGCTCCGTTCTGACGGTGCAGGTCCTCAGCTTCACGGTCCTCGCGGTCGTCGCCTTTCTCGCTCTGCGCTCGGAGAGCGGCCTCGGTCGTGTCGATCGAGCACTCGCCCGGTCGAGCTTCTCGTTCGGCTCGCGAGCTTTCGGGTCGACCCTCGGGCAGCTCGCCAATGCGCGTCTCGACATGCTCGTGCTGCCGGCGGTCGTGGCGTCGACCGAAATCGGGCTGTACGTCGTTGCGGTGTCGGCGGGCGGCATGATCGTCGGCGTCTTCGGGTCGCTCCATCACGTCGTCTTCCCGGCGGCCGCGCGTCGTGGTGGCGACGATGCGGTCGCGGTGAGCCAGCGAGCGATGCGCGTGGTCTTCGTGGCGTCCGTGGCCGCTGCGCTGGTCCTCGCGGTACTCGCCGGGTTCCTCGTGCGCTTCCTCTACGGGAACGACTTCGCCGGGGCGGTCGAGCCGCTCCGCCTGCTCCTGCCCGGTGTGGTCTGTCTCGCGACGGCACAGATCGCCACGGGAGCGCTCAAGGGCATCGGGCATCCGTCCGGAGCCAGCATCGCCCAGTTCGCCGGCGTGCTCGTCACGGTCGTCGGCCTCGTGGTGCTGCTCGGTCCGTACGGCATCAGCGGCGCCGCCATCACGTCCTCGGCCTCCTATGCGGTCACGCTCATCGTGGCGATCATGCTCTTCACCCGGGCGTCGGGGACCCGGGTCCGCGACATCTTCTCGTTGCGCGACACGGTCTCCGACGTCCGTTGGTCCATCGCGCGACTCCGCGATCGGAATCGCGACGAGAATGGCGAGTCGATGACGCGGATCGACGAGTCGGCGGGTGCGACCGACGAGGCTCGCGCGGAACTCGTCGGGGCCCGGACCGAGGAGGCGTCCGGTCCCGCCATCGTCGACGCTCCGTCGTCGCACGCATCTCCGTCGCACGCATCTCCGTCTCCGGCTTCTCCGTCCTCCTCCCTGCGTTCGGCGTCGGACTCCGACGTCGGTTCGGCGCGGCGCTCTCGCGTCGGCGTCGGGGTCGGCCGGCGAACCCCGGCGTCCGGCGACACCGCGTGGAGCGGAGACATGTTCAACAGGTCGGTGGGCCTCGCCGCCACGGTCCTCGGCGGGCTCGGCGCGGCCTACGTGGTGTCGGGTGAGGGCCTCGGCGACATCCGGGCCCTCGCGCTGATTCTCGCCGGTCCGTTCGCCGCTGCGCTGTTCACCCTGGCCGTGATGCGGTTCGAGTGGTTCGTGCTGACCGTGCTCGCCATCCGACCGTCGGTCGACATCCTGGGCGTCGGGGCGCTCGGCCCGGGCGCGATGCTCGCTCTGGTCTTCCTGTCCGCCTCGTCTCTGTGGCTCGTCGTCCAGTGGCGAGCTGGCGAGTGGCGACCCATGAGCCTCGCCTCGAAGTGTCTGCTCGGATTCGCCGGCGCCACCGGCGCTGCGGTGATGACGTCGCAGATGCGCGTCGTGTCGGCCGAGGCCGCGCTCGAGATCCTGGCCGGCATCGCCATGTTCATCGTCCTCGAGCAACTCATCGCCGGCCGCCCCGATCGTCTCCGGCGGCTGGTCGTGACGGTGCTCGCCAGCGGCATCGTGCCGGTGCTCGTCGCGATGAGCCAACTCGCCACCGGCGGCGGCATGTCGGGAGGGCCCGACCTCTCGGGGGTCACACGCATCCAGGGGACCTTCGTGCACCCGAACCCCTTCGCCGGGTTCGTCGTGCTGCTGATGTTGCTGACGATCACGATCATTCCCCTCGTCACTCGCCGGGTGCAGTTCGGGCTCGCGGCCTACCTCGTGATCCTCGGCGTCACGCTCGTCGTCACGTACCACCGCAGCGGATGGATCGCGTTCATCGTCGGTGTCGCGTACATCGGCCTCCGTCGCAGCAAGATGCTGCTCGGCGTCCTCGTGGCCGCGCTCGCGATCATCGCGGTCACGGTGCCGTCGGTCAGCCAGCGGATCACCGACCTGAGCGCCGAGCGTGAACGTCTCCCCGAAGGTGTCCCGAACGATTCGCTCGAGTGGAGGTTCCAGTACTGGGAACGCCTCATCCCCCTCGGCGCCGACAGTCCGGTCACCGGAATCGGTCCGCAGGTGGTCTTGAACTCCCGGCCCGAGGGGGTCGAACCGCACAACGTCTACGTCCAGGTCTTCGTCGAGTTGGGGCTCGCCGGCGTCGTGGCACTCGGTGCGGTGATCGTCGGGTTCGGCGTCACGCTGTCTCGTCGTCGACGCAACGCACCCGACGTCGACCACCAGATCCTCGCGGTGGGCGCCATCGCCTGTGCGCTCGCCGTCTTCGCGCAGTCGCCGAGCGAGAACCTCCTCAACGCGACGATGACGTGGTGGTATCTCGCGGCGTGCGCGACCTGGGGCGGCTGGCGACTTCCGCGCGAAGGTCCACCGCCCGAGGCCGCCGCGATCGACGGCCGCACCCCCGAATTCACCCGTTCTGTGGCCGGCTGATCACTGGTCGTGCAGGACCTGAGATGGTCTTGACGAGACCGCGCTGAGCGGGTCGCTGCCCACTGGTAGTTTCGGAGCACCACTCATCGTAGGGAGGCGAGATGGCGGAAAAAGTCGCAATGATCGGTCTCGATGCTGCCGAATGGTGGCTCGTCGAGAAGTACATCGAGGAGGGCGTCATGCCCCACCTCGACAAACTCCGATCGGCCAGTCGCTTCGTGAAACTCGACGCGGCCAAGGCGTTCAAGGCCGAAGGTCGGTGGACCGAAGTGCTCACCGGTCGGTCGCTCGAGGAGAACCAGTACTGGTCGATCGTCAACTTCGACCCGACGACGTACAGCAGCTGGTACTCGCGGTCGTGTCACGGCACGTACTTCTACGCCCGGCCCGACCTGCGTTCGATCATCTTCGACATCCCCAACAGCATCGTCGTCGAGGACGTCCACGGCATCCAGATCACGGCGTGGGGCTCGCACGCCCCGCAGTTCCCGTCGGGGTCGCAGCCGGCGAGCGTGCTCGGTCGCGTCGACCGCGAGTTCGGCGTGCACGAGGGGATGCTCACCGACGGTCACACGGGCTGGCACAACGACACGTACCTCGACAACCTCCAGCGCACCATGGTGAAGGGCATCCACCAGCGCGTCGACATCAGCCGGTGGCTGCGCGAGCAGGAGCCCGACTGGGATCTCTTCGTGACCGTCTTCGCCGAGTCACACGTCGGCGAGCACCAGTACCTCCACGGGCTGCTGCCCGACCACCCGCTGTACGGGACCGGCTGGGCGGATCGCGCCGCCGACCGGATGCGTGAGATCTTCGCCGAACTCGACACCGCGGTGGGCGACATGGTCGCCGAGTTCGACGACGACACGACCGTCATCGTCTTCGCCGGGCACGGCATGATGACCAACGCGTCCGACGTCACCGGCGCGGTCCTCATCCCCGAGCTGCTGCACCGCATGGCGTTCGGTGAACCGATGATCGACTTCGATCCGTTCGACCCCGACCAGCCGTTCGTCGAGCTCGACCAGGAGTCGCTGCCCCGGCACTGGCTCGAGGCGCGCCTGCGCACGCCCACACCGGTCACCACGAGCGGGCTGCGTTCGCTGCCCAAGAAGCTGGTGCGACGTGTTCGTCACCACCTCCCCGAGACGTGGCTCAACAAGTTCGAGAAGCGGTACTGGAAGCGCCCCGACTGGTGGGAGATGAACATCCGTCCGCTCACGCCGCTCCACACGCGTGACCTCTACGGCGAGGCGTCGCGCATCGAGCTCGAGAGCGTCGCCGCGGCGTCCTGGTACCGGCCGTACTGGGCGCAGATGCGCTCGTTCGTCATCCCGTCCTTCTCCGACTGCCACATCCGCATCAACCTCAAGGGTCGCGAGGCCGACGGCATCGTCGAGCCCGAGGACTACGAGGCCGAGTGCGATGCGGTCGAGGCCGAGCTCCGGGCACTCGTCAATCCGCGGAACGGCTCCCCGATCGTGAAGGAAGTGCTCCGGGTCCGGGCCGGCGATCCGATGGCCGAGATCGGCCCGGCGCCTGACCTGCTCGTCACGTTCCACGAGACCGCCGACACCATCGAGCACCCCGAACACGGCCTGGTCGGTCCCTGCCCGCTGATGCGGTCCGGCGAGCACACCCCCAACGGGTGGGCCATCATCGCCACGCCCGACGGCGAGACCGGAGACCTCGGCGTGATCGAGCCCCGCGACCTCACCGCCACGGTCATCGATCTGCTCGACGTCCCCGAGTCACCGCTCGTGACCGGCACGAGCGCACTGGCGTCGAGTGAGTGATGACCTGACCGTCCGCCTCGGTCCCGATCCCTCGTCCGAACACGTCTGATGGGCCTGCTGCAGGCCGAGAAGCTCGTCGCGCTCCGACGTCACGCACTGCTCGGTTCGACCGCGCATCGGCTCCTGAGGCTGATGAGCGGCATCGAGATGCCGAACGACGTCGAGATCGGCGAGGACCTCGTCATCCACCACCACGGGTTCGGACTCGTCGTGCACAAGTGGGCGACCATCGGCGACCGCGTGCACCTGTTCCAGGGTGTGACCATCGGTCGTTCCGACGTCTGGGAGTCCCGCACCGAGTCCGAGTTCGAAGGGGTCGACATCGAGGACGACGTGTGGCTGTGTGCCGGCGCCAAGGTGATCGGCGGCGCAGGCCGCCTCCGGGTCGGCCGCGGCACGATCGTGGGCGCCAATGCCGTCCTCCTCGAATCGACCGGGGAGTGGGAGATCTGGGCCGGCTCACCGGCGCGCCGTGTGGGATACCGCACGCCCCCCGACGGCGTCGTCGTCGATCACCCGACCGACTCGACGCCGTCGGGGGGCGTGCGGTATCCCACACGGCGCGCGGGTGAGCCGGCCCAGATCTCCCACTCCCCGGTCGATTCGAGGAGGACGGCATTGGCGCCCACGATCGTGCCGCGGCCGACCCGGAGGCGGCCTGCGCCGCCGATCAC
>JBCCTP010000087.1:0-12453 GCA_039198505.1 Actinomycetota bacterium
GACCTCGATGTGGAACCAGGCCCACCTCTCGATCGAGCCCTGAGCGCAGGCGTACGTGACGTGATCGACCTTCTTGAGATGCGACATGCGTCCAGCGCACCACGGCGTCCGGAGACACGCAAGCGCGGCCGACGAAACGCCGAGTCGACGGGCTGACGTTGAACGAATCGTCCAATCCTGGCACCCTGGGACGATGGCCGCCGAACACACGCGACGACCCCTCGACGAGATCGATCGCCATCTGCTCTCCGTGCTGCAGTCCTCACCCAGAGCGTCGTACGCCGAGATCGCCCGGCTCGTGGGCATCGCTCGGGGCACGGTGTACTCCCGGCTCGACCGGCTCGAGGACGAAGGCGTGATCGTCGGATACGGGCCCGACGTCGATCACGCAGCGGCCGGTCTGGGGGTGCTCGCGTTCGCCACGCTCGAGATCACCCAGGGCCGCCACGACGAGACGATCGACGAACTCGCACGCATCCCCGAGATCGTCGAGATCCACACGATCACCGGTGTCGGCGACCTGCTGTGCCGGATCGTCGCCGCATCCAACGACGAACTCCACCTCGTGCTCCAAGACGTGTCGATGGTTCCGGCGGTGACGAGGATCGAGACCAAGCTCGCCCTGTCGACCGACCACCGTCGCACCCTGGTCGACGTCCTCGCACCCGTCGACGACCCGGTCGACGACCCCGTTGACGACCGTATTGACGATCCGGTCGACGACGACGAGTGACGACCACCGCACCGATCACGACGATCGGGGCGCGCCTCCACCGCCGACCTGGCGATCGACGTACGCGGCGACCGCATCGCGGTACTCGTCCTCGGTGAACGACCACATCTGGTGATCGGCGTCGCCCCACCCCGCCGCCATCGCCGGATGTGACCGGCCGAGCGCCGCGGTCATCGCCTTCGTCATCGACAGCGGGCCCGGCGGAACGGCGAGGAGTTCGTCGATGCACGACTGCACCGCGGCATCGAGCCCGCCGGGTTCCGACAGACGGGTCACGTACCCCGTGCGGAGCAACTCGTCAGCGCCGACCGCGCGGCACGTCGAGACCCAGTCGCGGGTGGCCGGGAGACCGACCTCGCGGACGAGCAGCGGGATCCCGGCCCAGGTCAGCGGAATGCCGATGGCGAGCTCGGGGATCCGCAGCGTCGTGTCGGGATCGGCGATCCGGATGTCGCACGCCGCTGCGAGCAACGCTGCGCCACCGATCACATGACGGTGGAGTGCCGCGACCGTGGTCTGCGGGATGCGCTGGAGTTGGTCGAGCAGGCGCTGCCACGTGCCGGTCGAGTGGCGCCGGTTCGACCACGACCCCTCGACCGGCGGGTACGACGTGGACCGGAGGTCGGCGCCGGCGGAGAACGCGCGGCCAGCGCCGGCGAGCACCACGATCGACACGTCGGGCGACTCCTCGAGCTCGGCGCACGCGGCCGCCAGGGCGCGGCGGACCTCATCGTCGAGTGCGTTCAGCGCCTCGGGTCGATGCAGGGTGAGCCGAACCACCCGGTCGTCCCGTTCGACGCGGAGTACGGAGTCGGATCGATCGTCCACTGACGGGAAGCGTAGGTGCCGGGTGATACAGCGGGGAGATGATCGACTACCAGCGGCTCTACCACACCGGCATTCGAGTGCCGGATCTCGATGCGGCGATGACCGAGATGGGTCCGATGCTCGGGGTCACGTGGGCCGAGGTGCGCGAGACCGACGGCCAGTCGGTCTGGACTCCCGAGCGAGGCCAGCACGCCGTGCCGCTCCGCTACGTCTACTCGTGCGAGGGCCCGCAGCACGTCGAGCTGCTCGAGGGTGTGCCGGGATCGGTCTGGTACGGCGGCGACGACCCGGGCGTGCACCACGTCGGCATCTGGGTCGACGACGTCGGTGCCGAGACCCGCGCATGTGTCGACGCCGGATGGACCGTGGCGGCCGCCCAGTCGTCGCCTGACGACGGGTACGGGGTCTTCACCTACGTGGTCCCGCCGTCGGGACCGATCATCGAACTGGTCGCCGCCGCCCTCGAACCGTCGTTCCAGACCTGGTGGTCCGCCGGCCTCGCCTGACGCGCACGTCGTGGCGACGACACTTCGTGCCTGACCCACAGTGTCGCTTCAGTGGACGGGGGTGTCGCCGAACTCGGATTGGAGGCGAGCGAGTTCGGTACGGAGTTCGGCGACCACGGGCGCCATGGCCGGGTCGTCGATGACGTTGGTCGTCTCGAGCGGATCGGCCACGAGGTCGAACAGCTCCCACTCGATCGGCGCCGGCTCACCGATCGCACCGAGCTGGTCGAGGCCGTCGTTGTAGTAGCAGATCAACTTGTGGGTGTCGGTCCGCACCCCGTAGTGCGCCGGCACGTTGTGGGCACCGTCTCCGTGCATCCAGTAGCGGTAGTACATCGACGTCCGCCAGTCCTCTGGCGCTACGCCACCTCCGTCGAGCAGCGGCACGAGTGACTCGCCCTGCACGTCGTCGGGGACGTCGAGTCCGGCGAGTTCGAGGAACGTCGGGGCGACGTCGACGTTGAGCGCGATGGCCTCGGTCGTCGATCCGGCGGCGACGCGGCGGGGGTCACGGACGAGGAACGGCATCGCCAGCGACTCCTCGTACATGAGTCGCTTGTCGAACCACCCGTGGTCGCCGAGGAAGAAGCCCTGGTCGCTCGTGTAGACGACGACGGTGTCGTCGGCGAGTCCCGCCTCGTCGAGATGGTCGAGCAGGCGGCCGACGCTGTCGTCGATCGATGCGATCGTGCGGAGGTAGTCCTTGATGTACCGCTGGTACCGCCATCGGATCTCGTCGTCCTCGTTCAGGCCCGGTGGCACCGACGCCTTCAGGTCGGTGACCGGGTCGAGGTCGAGCATCCGCATCTTCATCGCCTGGACCACTGCGGCTCGGGTGTCGTGGTCCTCGAACAGCGTCGACGGCTCGGCGATGTCGACGTCGTCGTACAACGTGAAGTACTCGGGCGCCGGTTCCCACGTGCGGTGAGGCGCCTTGTGGTGGCACATCAGGAGGAACGGTCGATCGGGGTCGATCCGACCGAGCCAGTCGAGGCAGTCGTCGGTGATGAGGTCGGTCACGTAGCCGCCGCGTTCGATCACCTCGTACTGATCGCCGTCGGCACCCGGACCGAGCATCACGGGGTTGTGGTAGTGGCCCTGGCCGGGGAGCACCCGCCAGTGATCGAAGCCGGTCGGATCGTGGTGCCGGCCGTGACCGAGGTGCCACTTGCCGATCATCGCCGTCTGGTATCCCGCGGCCTGGAGCTCCTTCGGGAACGTCCACAGCGAGTTGTCCATGTGGGTGTCGAGCGTGGTCACGCCGTTCACGTGGTTGTACGTGCCGGTGAGGATCGACGCCCGGCTCGGGGTACAGATCGAGTTGGTGCAGAAGCAGGCGTCGAACCGCATCCCGTCGTGGGCGAGACGATCGATCTGCGGCGTCTCGTTGATCCGACTGCCGTAGGCCGAGATCGCATGCGCGGCGTGATCGTCGCTCATGATGAAGAGGAAGTTGGGGCGATCGGCCATGCCGGCGAACGTAGGCGACGTTCGCGTGGCCCACGGTGCCGGCGAACGGCGCCAGGCACGATCCGTCGCGTGTGCGTGGGAAGGTGTGGGCGTGACCGATGCGCCCCGCCATCCCGTTCGCACGCCACCGACCCCGGTCGATCCCGCCGACGCGTTCTCGTGGGGACGTGTCGTCCGGTTGTTCACGCCCTATCGCGCGCTCACCTTCGGCGTGGCGGCACTCGTGGTCCTCGGATCGGTGCTCGGCATCGTGAACCCGCTGCTCATCCAGCGCGTCTTCGACGACGCACTGTTCGGCGAGGGCGGTCTCGACCTCGGCCTGCTGTGGACGCTCGTGATCGTGATGCTCGTCGTCGCGGTGGCGTCGGGCCTCGTCGGTGTCGCCCAGACGATCGCCACGAACACACTGGGCCAGCGCGTCCTCCGCGTGCTCCGCGAGCGGCTCTATCGACACCTCCAGGAGATGCCGCTCGCGTTCTTCGCCACCGCGCGCACCGGTGATCTGCAGTCGCGGATCTCGAGCGACGTCGCGAGCGCTCAGAACGCCGTCACGTCGACGCTCTCGTCGATCCTCTCGAACGTCATCACGTTCGCCAGCGCGGTCGTCGCGATGTTCCTCCTGTCGTGGCAGCTGACACTCGTGACGCTCGCCGTGGTCCCGCTCTTCGTGGTGGCGACCCGAGCCGTCGGTTCGCGCCGCGAGCGCTACACCCGAGAGCTGCAGGGCGAGACCGCCGAGATGTCGACGATCACGCAGGAGACGCTGTCGGTCTCGGGGATCACCCTCGCCCGCTTGTTCGGGCAGGAGCAGCGGGAGATCCAACGCTTCGAGTCGACGAGCGGCCGGCTGTCCGACGCCGCCCGTCGCCAACAGGCGATCGGCCAGGCGTTCTTCACCGTGGTCCAGACCTTTCTCGGCGTCACGCCGATCGTCGTGTACCTCGCCGCGGGCTACGCCCTCGACGGCGGCAGCGATCTCACGGCCGGCACGATCGTCGCGTTCACCACCTTGCAGAACCGACTGTTCTTCCCGGTCGCGCGAATGCTCGAGACGTTCGTCGAGCTGCAGTCGAGCCGCGCTCTGTTCGGACGGATCTTCTCGTACCTCGACGTCGAGTCCGATCTCGTCGAGGCGGAGAACCCCGTCCACCTCGACGCGGCGACGGCGGCGGGTGTGGTCCGGCTCGATGACGTGCACTTCCACTACCCCGGGACCGACGTCGCATCGGTGCGCGACGTCACGCTCACGGCGTCGCCGGGTCAGCTCGTGGCGCTGGTCGGACCGTCGGGCGCCGGCAAGTCGACCGTGCTCCAGCTCGTCGCTCGGCTGTACGACCCCGACGAAGGCGGCGTGTCGATCGACGACGTCGACCTCCGCGACCTGAGCAGCCGCTCGCTCGCCGAACTGGTCGGCTTCGTGACCCAGGAGTCGTATCTGTTCGCCGGTTCGCTCCGCGACAACATCGCCTACGGTCGACCCGACGCGTCCGACGAGGAGGTCGAGAAGGCGGCACGCGCGGCCGCGATCCACGACCGCATCATGGACTTCGAGGACGGGTACGAGACCGTCGTGGGGGAGCGTGGCTTCCGGTTGTCGGGCGGTGAGCGACAGCGCATCGCGATCGCCCGCGTGCTGCTCAGCGATCCGAAGGTGCTCGTGCTCGACGAGGCGACATCGGCTCTCGACACCGCGTCGGAGCGTCGGATCCAGGAGGCGCTCGGAACACTGATCTCGGGTCGCACCACGATCGCCGTGGCGCACCGACTCTCGACCATCCAGGCCGCCGACGTGATCCACGTGATCGATCGAGGAACGATCGTCGAGTCGGGATCACACGACGAGCTCCTCGCTCTCGGCGGTGCGTACGCCGACCTGTACCACGAACAGTTCGGCGATGGTGAGGTCGAGACGCAGATCGCCGACGGCACGGTGCTGAGCGACGGCACGTTCCGCCACGCCGACTGCGAACAACGTCGACTCGTCCGAACGGGGGACTCATGACCACCGACGACCTCGCTGCCGATCCGGACGTTCCCGTCCCGGATGCGCACGATCCGATCGCCCGCGTCACGACCGATCTGTCCGACGACCGGGCGAACGGGCTGCGCCGGTTCAACCTCGTCATGGCCGCTCTCCACGCCGTGTCGGGCACCGCGATGGTCGTGTTCGGCGACACCGGGTTCGGCCTGCCGGTCACCGCGTTCAACCTCAACGGTCCGCCCGGCACCTCGATCGACAACGGTGTCCTCGACGAGCTGTTCTCGGTGCCCCTCGCCGTCGGCACGGCGAGCTTCCTGTGGCTGTCGGCGATCTTCCACCTGATCGTCGGCACCGTCGGCTTCGACCGCTACATCGACGAGCTCCGCCACGGACGCAACCGGTTCCGATGGGTCGAGTACAGCGTCTCGTCGACGCTGATGATCGTCCTGATCGCTCTCGTCACGAACATCACCGACATCGCCGCGCTCATCGCGATCGCAGTGGTCAATGCATCGATGATCCTGTTCGGCTGGATCATGGAGATGACCAACGCGGTCGGCGACGGCCAGCCGAGATGGTGGACCCCGTTCTGGTTCGGTTGCATCGCAGGGATCGGGCCGTGGATCGCGATCGCTGCGGCGATCATCGGGGGTCAGACCATCGACGGTGCAGACCGACCGCCCGGCTTCGTGTACGGGATCATCGTCACCGTCTTCCTCCTGTTCAACTGCTTCGCGATCGTGCAGTGGCTGCAGTACCGCGGGAACGGGAAGTGGGCCGACTACGTGGTCGGCGAACGGGTCTACGTGGTGCTGAGCCTCGTCGCGAAGAGCCTGCTCGCCTGGCAGATCTTCGCCAACACCCTCATCGAGTGATCGAGGCAGCGGACGACGTCGCCGTCAGTCGACCGACGAGTCGACGGGGGCACCGGCTGCTGCGGTCGACGCCGCGCGGGCGCGACGGATCGAGAGGACCAGTCGGACGACGAGGACGAGGATCACGGCCGTGGCGACGCCGAGGATCGTCCAGGCCCACCACGCGAGTCCTCCGTCGTCGGTCTCCTCGACGAACACGAACTGCGGTGGCGGAGCGGCGGGGTCGTAGCTGAAGAGATACGCCGCTTCGACGATGTCGCCGTCGATCGAGTCGACCGTGTGTCGGACCGCGTACTCGCCGGGCTCGGACAGTGGTTCGGCGAGGACGATCGTCGCCTCGACCGTGTTCTCGAGGACGAACTCGCTCTCGAGTTCATCACCTCCCATCAACGACACCGACCCCGTGATGTCGGTGATGATGTCGGCGTAGAACAGGCGGATCTCGGTGATCTCGCCGCCGACACGGGAGCCAGGGCCCGGTGACGCGGCGGCGAGACCGGAGTGGGCGAGCACGGGCCCCGCCGCCGTTACGACGAGCGCGACGACGGCGAGGACCAGGGCGACGACGGCCGCCCGCACGGACCGAACCCCTTCAGGAATCGTCGTCCTCCTGCATCTCCATGTCGCCGTCGTCCATCTCGTCCATGGACTCGTCGTCCATCTCGTCCATCTCGTCCATCGAATCATCCATGTCCATGTCGCCCATGTCCATGCCCTCGTGACCCTCGAGGAGGGCGGGATCGAAGGCCGGTCCGTTGGCGATGGCCTCGGCGACGGCGTCGTCATCGTCGGCGACGAAGTCGACACAGGCGATCTTGTTGTCGATGAACTCACGCGGGTGGACGACGAACGAGACCGCCGTCTCGCCGGCCACCGCGTCGTTCTCCGCCGTCATGAAGCCGTTGCCGTCGTTGTCCGACGTGAAGGCGAGGTGGATCTCGTTCGGCGGCACCTCGACATCGCCCTCGACGAACTGGAAGTGATCGCCACCGTTCTCGTCGGAGCACGGCAGCTCGTGGACGTGGCTGATGTACTCGACGTTCGGGAGGAGGCCGGTGATCTCGGTGGTGACCGTCGTCCCCGCGTCGTGCCGGGCGATGGCCGCGGTCCCGGCGAGGTCGTCGTAGCCCTGGGGACGCGTGTCGAGGAGGGCGAACTCGCCGCTGGCGAGAGCGGCGCCCTCGACCTCATCCGCCGGGGTTGCGTTCGGGTCGCCCATGTTCATGTCCATCATGTCCATGTCGCCCATGGCCCCGTCGTCCATGGCGTCGTCGTCCATGTCGCCCATCTCGTCGTCCATGGCGTCGTCGGCCATGTCGGCCGTCTCCTCGGGCATGTCGTCCATGTCGACCATGGCGTCGTTGTCGCCGTCGACTTCCGAGCCGGCGTCGGAATCGTCGGACCCGCACGCAGCGAGAACCAGGACGGCGGTGGTGGCGACGCCGAGGCGTCGGAGCTGGCGCGCGCGGGGGCGCGAGATCGTGTTCACGTGTGTGTCTCCTTCTCGGTGTGGTTCGTTCCGGTCGTGACCGCGGCAGCGGCCGTCAGCGGAGCGGTGGACCACGTCGCCGGTGAGCGCGCGAGGAGCGCACCGGCAGCAGCAGAAGTGCAGGGCGGCGGCCCGGACCCGACGGATCGTGCCGAGGAGGCTCGGCACCGTCGACGAAGCGGGAGATGAGTTCGCCGGCGGCCCCGACGAACTCGATCGCCACCCATGCGACGATCGGCTGCGCGAGCAGGCCGAGGGCGACGGCGAGGGACGCGAGCGATCCGACATCGGCGTCGAGAAGGACCCGTTCACCGACCTCGAGCACCGCGTACAGAGCGACCTGGATGGCGGTCAGCGTCCACCACCGGGGCGGCCGACCGGGGTCGGCGCGCACGACACGGACCGCAGCGAACCAGGCGGCCGCGATGGCCGCCACGACGACGACCGGTCCGATCAGTCCGAGGTGGACGTGACCGGCCCGGGCGTCGGAGTCTGCGAGGTATCCGAGCTGGTGGCCGACCAGCATCCCCGCCGCAGCGAGCGCGACGACGCCGAAGATGTCGGCGCGTCGATCGGTCCGGCCCATTGCGTCAGGGTACCGACGTCGTCGGATCGGCGTTCCGCGGTGCGGCCGACCCGACGCGCGACGTTCGCCAACGTTTCGCGAATTCCGCCGCCGGGACGGCGACGCCGATCGCTCAATCCCGAGGCAGGAACCGCTCCGGAAGCGGAACCCCGATGAGATCACCGATCGAGCGCATCTCGACCGTGGGACCCACCCCGGCGGCATCGAGGAGCCGATTCATCATCTCGAAGTTGCCGGCCACGGCGATGGCCCGGGCGGTCGCCTCGGCGCCGACCGCGCCGACGCAGCGTTCCACGGAGATGTCTCGCTCGACCTCGTCGCGCAGCACCACCGCCTCGGCGAGGGCGCCGATCTCGGCACTTCCGGCCACCCCGGAATCGACCACGACCGACCCGACACCGGCCAGATCGATCTCGTGGTCGAGGTGACGGGCGCTCGCACGGAGCATGCCCGAATGGGCGAACAGTCAGAAGAAGCAGTCGTTGATGAGCGACGTCCGCGCCGCCACGAACTCCATCTGCATCCGGTCGAGTCCGTCGCGGACCGCGCCGAGTTCGGCCATCGACGGCGCATCGCCGCCCGGCGTCGCCGACAGATAGAGCGTGTCGTGGACGTCGTGCATGCCGGCGAGTTCACCCGGCAGCGCCGACAGGATCGACGGCGGCCACGCCGGGCCGACGGTGGGCACCCAGGCGCCGTCGTTCCCAGCCTCGGCGGCGAACTCCCCTGTCGGTGCGTGGTCGCTATCGCCGTCGGACACGTCATCGGGCAGCGGCCGAGGGGGTCGTCCGAGACCGAACGCTGTGGTGTCGACCGCGCGGAGTCGGGCCACGATGCCGAGCACCTCGACGTACCGCTCGATCGAGAGCCCGTCGGCCGTGAGTTCGGCGACCCAGTCCTCGGTGATCGTGGCGGGTCTGTCGTGGATCGTGCGCGCCGCCCTCGCTTCGGGCGTCCGTTCGTCGGGCCGATCGCCGCGGGCCGCCGCGGCGACGCGCGCACGCTCGGCCGGGGTCATCGTGGCGCCGGGCGAGGCGAGACGCTGCCACTCCCGATCGACGAGTTCGTCGAACCCGGGAATCGGCTCGAGCACCACGTCGATGACCGTACCCCCGGAGCGCGATCGGCTCGATCAGCGGCCGGCCCGGTCGGCGAGCCAGGCGCGCAGGTCGTCCTTGCGCTTCAGCGCCGCCGTCGTGAACGGTCGCAGCTTGCCGGACACCTCGCGCTCCTTGAAGCCCTGGTCATGGAGCCCGAAACACCATCCGACGTTCGTGTACGAGTTGGGATCGCGACCGTCGAGGAACCAGCGGTTGTTCAGCTCGAGCAGCGTGCGGTGTGCGTCCTCGGGGGTCGCGGTCCAGCGCACGATCTGCTTGCCCCAGTACATCCGCAGTTGGTTGTGGACCCATCCGCGCTCGCGGATCTCCCTCATGATCGCGTTCCACACGTCGTCGTCGGTCTCGCCGTTCTCGAGCTCGGCGGCGGTGTACGTCACGTCACGCTCGTCGTGCCGGTGCAGATCGAGTGAGATGCGCGACCACTCGGGCAGACCGTCCCAGCCGTCGTACGCGGGTTGATGCTCGACGTAGTTGAACGCCAGCTCACGCCGCACGATCAGCTCCTCGAGGAACGCCTCGGCGGCATCACCCGCACGGTCGACGACCTCCCGTGCGATCTCCACCGGCGAGAGGTGACCGAAGTGGAGGTACGGCGACAGGAAGGACACCCCCGATTCGTCGCGGTACCGATTGCGGGCCTCGTCGTAGTCGGCGAACCCGTCGAGGAACGCGTCGAGCCGCCGACGCGCAGCAGCGGTACCGGGTTCGATCCAGTCGACGGGCTGCGGTACACCGGTCGAGTCGTCGGCGAGCCCCAGTCGATCGAGGAGGGACGGCACGTCGTCGAACGCGTCGAGTTCGATCCGATCGGGTGGCGTCACGTCGACGGTGTCGGTGTGGTCGAGAGGGGTGGGGGCGAGCGCGACCAGGAATCGATCACGCTGCCGGTTGATCTTCGGTCGGAGGGTCCGGGCCCCCGTCTCCTGCTTGTCGGACGCCACGGCGACCGGGACGACGACGTCGCCCTCCACCTCGGTGAGACGGCAACCGACGGTCCGCGCGAGTTCGGTGCGCCAGGCTCGCGGGTGGCGGAGGTACGCGCGGTCGCACACGACCTCGACGGGACGTGACGGACCGGAGCAGAGCGAGGCGATCGACGTCGCCGGGTCGTCGGGCGTCGTCACGACCACCGCAGTGGCCCCACGTTCCTCGCATGCCCGCAGCGCGAGACCGAGACCACCCAGGAAGAACGAGAACTGCCGCGGCGAGGCCTCGGGGTAGTCGAGGATCACGGTCGCTGCGATCACGAGCGGGACGCCGTGCTCGTTCGCCCGTTGAGCGGCGTACTCGAGGGCCGGGTTCTGCTCGGCTCGGACCGACGCCTGCATCCAGTAGAGGACGAACGACCCGTCGGGATCGGGATCGACGTCGTTCCGCCGTCGGACCCGTTCGCTCTCGATCACCGACGTGGCCACCGCGACATGCTGCACGGGGGCGGTCGGCGGTGTCGTGCGCAGCTGCCACTCGTGACGCGTGAGACGTCCGTCGGAACGCCGCGGTACGTTCCCCGGGTGACTGCACCGGCGTCGTTCGAACTCGTCGACGTCGTGGCCGGACCGCCCGACGCACCGATTCTGAGATCGATCACGCTGACCGTGCCGTGCGACGGGATCCTCGCCGTCGCCGGTCCCTCGGGGTCGGGGAAGTCGACGCTGCTCCGACTCCTCAACCGGCTCGACGACCCGACGTCGGGATCGATCTCATGGGAAGGTCGCCGGCTCGACGAGTGGGACCCGACCGAACTCCGGCGGCGGGTGGCGATGGTCTTCCAGCGGGCGCCGCTGTTCCCCGGCACCGTGCGCGACAACTTCCGTGTGGCGCTGCCGGACGTCAGCGAGGATCGGGCGGCGCACGTGCTCGAGCACGTCGGCCTCCCCGCCGAGATGATCGACCAGCCTGCCGATCGGCTGAGCGGCGGCGAGGCTCAGCGGATGTGCTTCGCCCGCGCACTGCTGACCGATCCGGGTGTCCTCCTCGCCGACGAACCGACCGCCGCCCTGGACGTCGGCGCCCGCCACACGGTGGAGGACCTCGGCCTCGAGATCGCCGAGTCGGGGGTCCCCATCGTGTGGATCACCCACGACACCGAGCAGCTCCGCCGTCTCGCCGATCACGTGGTGGTCTTGGTCGACGGATCGGTCACCGCGTTCGGGCACCTCGACGAACTCGACGAGCACCCCGATCCGACGGTCCGCGAACTCGTCGGAGCGCCGGCATGAACCGCGCCGACATCGGCTACCTCGGCCTCGCAGCGTCCGGCATCCTCATCGCCGTCGCCGTGGCGATCTCGCTCTGGCGCCGACTCGGTGTCGAGCGCAGCATCCTCTGGGCGGCCCTCCGCGCACTCGTCCAGTTGCTCATCGTCGGCGTCGCTCTGCAACTGGTGGTCGACGACGACGATCCCCTGATCTTCTCGTTCCTCTGGCTGCTGGTGATGCACCTGTTCGCGGCGTACACCACGTGGACCCGCGCCCGGCGGGAACGGTCGGTGTTCCCGCTCTCGCTCGTGGCCTACGCGGCGTCGTCGGCGGTGACCCTGGGCGTGCTGTTCGGATTCCAGGTCTACGAGCTCGAGGGCCGCACGATCGTCCCGCTCGCCGGGATCGTGATCGGCAACTCGCTGTCCGCGACGGTCCTCGTGTCGAATCGACTGTTCGACGCGGCGAACGAACGGCGTGCGGAGATCGAAGGACGTCTCGCCCTCGGACTGACCGCCGGCGACGCGTTCGCCCCCGTGCTGCGTGAGTCGTTGCGCACCGCACTGGTCCCACAGATCGAGACGACCAAGGCGGTCGGGATCATCGCCCTGCCCGGAGCGATGGTCGGGTTGATCCTCGCCGGGACCGACCCCGCCGACGCGGTGC
>JBCCTP010000088.1:0-12390 GCA_039198505.1 Actinomycetota bacterium
CGAAGATCGTGCGTGAGCAGTTGCGTCGGGTCGAGTCGCTGTACCGAACGGGCGGTGAGGAGTTCCTCGTGCTGCTCCCCGAGACCGACCTCGACGACGCCACGGTGGTGGCGGTCGGGCTGCGTGCCGCCCTCGCCGCCGAGCCGTTCGCCGGCCCGCACGGGCCGATCGACGTCACCGCGTCGTTCGGGGTGGCCGGTGCTGTCACACCGGTGGCGGTGGGATCGCTGTCGGCCGACGCCGACCGACAGCTCTACCGCGCGAAGGAGGGCGGACGGAACTGTGTCGCTCGCCCAGATCATCCGAGCGTGATCGCGCCTCGTCGACCCACGATCGTCTGAGCGGGCGCCGCGACACCTACGGTCGCGAGCATGGACTTCGCGATCCCCGAGACGACGCAGAAGCTGCTCCACGACCTCGACGTCTTCATCGACGACGTGATCAAGCCGATGGAGGCCGACGGCGACAACATCCGGTTCTTCGACCATCGCCGTGAGGACTCGCGGACCGACTGGGACCGCGACGGACTCCCGAACGCCGAGTGGGAGGCGCTGCTCCGTCGCATGCGGGTGGCCGCGGACCAGGCCGGCTTCTACCGGTACCACCTGCCGTCACGATTCGGTGGCGGCGACGGCACCAATCTCGACATGGCCATCGTCCGCGAGCACCTGGCACGAAAGGGACTCGGACTGCACAACGACCTGCAGAACGAGAACTCGATCGTCGGCAACCTCGTGACGGTGCTGATGATGGAGCGCTACGGCTCACCCGAGCAGCAGGAGTACTGGATCCCGAAGATGCTGGCCGGCGAGGCGCACATCGGGTTCGGGCTCACCGAGCCGAAACACGGGTCCGACGCCACGTGGATGGAGACCTCGGCCGTGCGCGACGGCGACGAGTGGATCATCAACGGCGAGAAGTACTGGAACACCGGGCTCCATCACGCGACGCACGACTACATCTTCGCCCGCACCTCGGGTGAGCCCGGCGACGGTCAGGGCATCACGTGCTTCATCGTGCCGACCGACTCCCCCGGCTTCGAGGTCCAGGAGTTCATGTGGACCTTCAACATGCCGACCGATCACGCGCACGTCACGCTGACCGACGTCCGGGTCTCGAACACCGACATCCTGGGGGACGAGGGTCATGGCCTGCAGACCGCCCAGCTGTTCGTGCACGAGAACCGGATCCGCCAGGCGGCGTCGTCGCTCGGTGCCGGTCTGCACTGCATCGACCTGGCCGTCGACTACGCGAATCAGCGGACGACGTTCGGGAAGAAGCTGTCCTCGAATCAGGCGATCCAGTTCCCGCTCGCCGATCTCTACGCCGAGGCCGAGATGCTGCGAGCCCTGATCCAGAAGACCGCGTGGCAGCTCGATCAGGGCATCGACCACATGGAGATCACCGACAAGGTCGCGATCTGCAACTACCGCGCCAATCGGTTCTGTTGCGACGCCGCCGACCAGGCGATGCAGACCTGTGGCGGTCAGGGATACAACCGGGCGATGCCGTTCGAGCACATCTACCGCCACCACCGGCGGTACCGGATCACCGAGGGGTCCGACGAGATCCAGATCCGCAAGGTGGCGGGCAAGCTCTTCGGGTACACGAGCCGCGCCAAGGGTTGACCGTTCACACGCCATTCATCGACTGGGCGCATGGGTGACCTCGACTCCGGGTACACCGTTCCCCAGCGCAGTCCACCTCTGTGTCACCCGGGTCCTCCGACCGGAATCGACGTGTCCGCCATCGATCCCTCCGCCGCCAGCACACCGCTGCCGCGCGCGGTGCCGGCACCTCGGAGCTGGTGGGTGCGGGTCGCGGGACTCGCGATCGGGCTCGGCCTCCTCGCTCTGTCGGGCTTCGTGTTCCTCGACGGCCCGCAGTCCGAGCCGGCGCGACCGGCGGTCGATCCCGTCGTCCAGCCGGCGTCGGTCTCACCCTGACGGCCCCTCCCCCGCTGAGTACGCTCGGCGGCCGTGCCGACACTGGTGTTGACCGCGATCGGCGACGAGCGACCGGGACTCGTCGAGGAGCTGGCGGCTGTCGTCGCAGCCCGTGGTGCCAGCTGGGACCGCAGCTCCATGGCGCGACTGGGATCGAAGTTCGCCGGGATCGTCGAGGTCTCGGTCTCCGAGGACGAGATCGAGTCGCTCGTCGCCGACCTCGCCGAGCTGTCGTCGACGGACGCGCTGCAGATCCGTGTCGAGCGGAGTGTCGAGCCCGATGCCGTGCACGGTGTCGAGCGGAGTGGGGTGACCACCGCCGACCTCGCCGCCGTCGACGTGTCGTTCACGGCGTCGCTCATCGGTCAGGATCGACCGGGCATCGTGCACGAGATCAGCCGGGAGATCGCAGCGGCGGGCGTGAGCATCGTCGAACTGCGGACCGCGACGATGAGTGCGCCGATGTCGGCCGAGACGCTGTTCGAGGCGACCGCCACGTTGTCGGCGCCACGCGACGTCGACCGTCAGGAACTGGCGGAGCGTCTCGAGGCGATCGCCGACGAGTTGATGGTCGACCTCGACATCGAGGTCACCCCCGCCTGACGTCGGACGATCAGACGGGAGCGATCGGGTCGATGATCGCCTCGGCGAGCTGAGCGGCCTTGGCCTCGACCCCCTCGGAGCCGAGCAGCATGAAGGCCGGGATGATCGTGCGCGTCACCCCGACCGAGGCGAGCTCCTCCGCGGCTCCGACCGGGTCGCCGCCGAACAGCCCGGGGTGGGCGGCGGTGAACTCGATCGCAGAGGGGTCGCGGTCGTGGTCGGCGGCGGTCTGGCGGACGATGTCGAACAGCTCGCGCAGCTCGTCGATCGATCCCTTGCCGGGGAAGTAGCCGTCGCCGAGCCGGCCCGCCCGCCTTGCCGAAATCGGTGAATGCCCGCCGACGACGATCGGCACCGAACCGCCCACCGGCTTCGGGTTGGAGCTGACGTCGGTGAACGACGCGAACTCGCCGTCGTAGCTGGCGTCGTCGCTCGCCCACAGCGCCCGCATCGCGTGGACGTACTCGTCGGTGCGGGCGCCGCGTTTCTCCCACGGGATGCCGAGTGCGTCGAACTCCTCTTCGAGCCACCCGACACCGATGCCGAGCTGGAATCGACCGCCGGACAGCGCGTCGAGCGTGGCGCACTGCTTGGCGAACACGAGCGGGTTGCGTTCGGGGAGGATCACGATGCCCGTGCCGAGCACGAGCGTCTGCGTGTGTGCCGCTACGACGGCCAGCCAGACCATCGGGTCGGGGATCGGCGACGTCTTGTCGCCCGGCATCTTGCCGCTCGGCGCGTAGGGGTACTCGCTGTCGTACTCGCTCGGCCAGATGACGTGTTCGACGGTCCAGACCGATTCGACCCCGGCCTGTTCCGCCGCCACGGCGAGCTCGGCGACGCCGGTGGCTTCGGCGAAGGGTCCGGTGTTGGCGAAGGCGAGTCCCACGTGCATGGGCGCTGAACCTAGTGCGGTCGTGTGGGTCGGGGACCCGTCGCGGGCTCGTTCGGCGGCCGCCGAGGGGCGATACGGTGGCGGTGGCGTCCAGAAGCCGGCTCGTCGGCTCGATCGCCGTGGCGCGCACACCGGAGGTGCCGATGACCCGATCGAACGATCCCGCCCACGTGGCAATCGACATCACGTCCAAGATGGGCGTTCTCGACGAGGCGACCTGCGTCGAGTTGTTGGAGTCGACACCGATCGGACGTGTCGGGTTCTCGACCGAGGGCGAGATGCTCGTGCTCCCGGTCAACTTCAAGTGGTACGAGGACAGCATCGTCTTCCGCACGCTCGAAGGTCAGAAGCTCGCCGCAGCGGCCGAGAACCAACATGTCTGCTTCGAGGTCGACCAGTGGGACGCCTCGACTCGAACCGGCTGGAGTGTGGTCGTGCAGGGGGTCGCCCGTGAGGTCACGAACTGGGCCGAGGACATCCGCCTCGACCAGATCGGATTGGTCCCGTGGGCGAAGGCCGAGTGGCGACCGATCTGGGTGCGCATCGAGCCCACCATGATCTCCGGTCGCGTCCTGCGCTGACGCCCCTCTGGTCACGCGGTCGCCGCCCGGCCCGTAGGGGGTCAGGTCGATGACTCCGGCGGCGCCGGGCGCGGCGGCGGTCGCCGGTCGGGATCGGTGACTGCGTGTTCGATGTGGTCGGTGTGCTCGGCGTGTGAGGCAGGTTCGGTCGACGTCGTCGGACCGGGCTGGGCTGTCACGACGCGGGCGGCGAGCAGGGTGCTGATCGGAACCGATGCGATGAGCCCGATCGACCCGACGAGGGCGCGGATCACCTCGGTGGCGACGACCTCGCGCGTGAGGACCGATCCGACGCTCTGATCGGCCTCGCGGACGAGCAGCAGGAGGGGCATCGCCGCTCCGGCGTAGGCGAGGAACAGCGTGTTGACGGTCGACGAGATGTGGTCCCGCCCGATCCGCAGCCCGCGGGCGTAGAGCTGACGCCAGGTCTGACCGGGGTCGCCGCGATGCAGCTCCCACACCGCCGAGACCTGGGTGACCGTGACGTCGTCGAGCACACCGAGCGAGCCGATGATGATGCCCGCCAACAACAGGCCTCGCGGATCGATCTCGGAACCCAAGGCGTCGAGGAAGCCCACCGACTCGTCGGCGAGACCGGTGAGGCTCGACGACACGACGAACAACCATGCGAGTGCTCCGGTGATGGCGAGGCTCGCGAGCGACGAGAGCAGCGCCGTCGCCGTGGCCGCAGTGGGCCCGTGGGCCAGGAACAGCGCGAGGTACGCGATCACGCTCGCCGACACGAGGGCCACGAGAACCGAGCTCCTCCCGTCGAGCACGGCTGGCAGGGTGAACCCGACGATCACGACGAGGCTCGCTGCGAGCCCAGCGATGGCCCCCAGTCCGCGCCAGCCGCCGAGCACGAGGATCGCCACCACGAACAGCAGCACGAGCAGCAGCATCGACGTCGATCGCGGGAAGTCGAAGAAGGAGATGAGCAGCGTGCCGTCGACGCCCTGGTCGATGAGCACCAGCACGTCGTCGCCGTCGTCGATCGGCGTCGACGGGTCGATCTGCCAGTCGAGTCGTTGGCCGGCGAACGCCCCCTCGTCGGGCACGATCGTCAGCTGGGTGCACGGCAGGACGGGATCGAAGTCGCACGGCACCTCGACGGACGCGACGACGCGAGCGCGGATGGGGTCGGCTTCGAACCCGAGCGGGTCGATGGTGGCGGCGTCGGAACCGCCGGTGCGGAGCACGACGAGGCCGACGAGGACCACCGCCCCGATGGCCACGACGGCGATCCACAGGAGCCGTCGGACGCGCTCCTCGACGGCGTCGTCGGACGCGTCGGCGCCATGCGAGTGACCGGCTCCCATCGGGGTCAGTCTCGTCGCCGGCCGGCTCGCCCCGGGGGATGGGTGCATCCGGTTCGGAAGGCGGTATCAGCGATCTCGCCGGGCTCGTTCTGCGACACTGCCGCATGCCCGCTCCGGACAACGGCGACGGCGACGCGTACCTCCGACGCATCCTCAACGCGCGGGTCTACGACGTGGCCATCGAGACCCCGCTCGACGAAGCGACGAAGCTCGGCGGCCGGATCGGCAACCGTGTGCTGCTCAAGCGCGAGGACCTCCAAGAGGTGTTCTCGTTCAAGCTGCGCGGCGCGTACAACAAGATGGCCGGTCTCACGCCGGCCGAACGCGACCGCGGCGTGATCGCCGCATCGGCGGGGAACCACGCACAGGGGGTCGCGCTCGCCGCGCGACACCTCGGATGTCGCGCCGTGATCGTCATGCCGTCGACCGCGCCCGAGCTCAAGATCGACGCGGTCCGCGATCGCGGCGCCGAGGTGGTCCTCCACGGTGAGACGTTCGACGACGCCCGCCACCACGCCGAGGAACTGATGCGGTCCGAGGGGCTCACGTTCGTCCATCCGTTCGACGATCCCGATGTGATCGCAGGGCAGGGCACGATCGGGATGGAGATCCTCCGCCAACACGGTGGCCCGATCGACGCCGTGTTCGTCGCGATCGGCGGTGGCGGCCTGATCGCCGGGATCAGCGCTTACATCAAGCAGCTCCGACCCGAGACGCAGGTCATCGGCGTCCAGCACGACGAGTCGGACGCGATGGCGCAGTCGCTCGAGGCGGGTGAGCGCATCACGCTGCGCGACGTCGGGCTGTTCGCCGACGGCACGGCCGTGAAGCAGGTCGGCTCCGAGACGTTCCGGCTCGTCCAGCAGTTCGTCGACGATGTGATCGTCGTCGACACCGACGAGACCTGCGCGGCCATCAAGGACGTCTTCGAGGACACCCGCACGTTGCTCGAACCGGCGGGGGCGCTGGCGATCGCCGGGCTGAAGAAGTACGTCGAGCAGACCGCGGCCATCGGCGAGACCCTCATCGCCGTGTCGTGCGGGGCGAACATGAACTTCGATCGCCTGCGGTTCGTTTCCGAACGAGCGGAGATCGGCGAGCGGCGCGAGGCGGTGTTCGCGGTCACGATCCCCGAGCGGCCCGGCAGTTTCCGGCGCTTCTGCGACCTCGTGGGGAATCGCAACGTGACCGAGTTCAACTACCGGATCAGCGATGACGAGGACGCCCACGTGTTCGTCGGGGTGGCGATCTCCGGGCCGAGCGAAGCCGCGACGCTGACCAGCGACCTCGCCGGAGCGGGATTTCCCGTTCTCGACCTCACCGACGACGAGCTGGCCAAGGTCCATCTCCGTCATCTCGTCGGTGGCAAGTCGGCGCTCGCGCGTGACGAGGTGCTGTATCGGTTCGAGTTCCCCGAACGTCCGGGAGCACTCGCCCGCTTCCTCGCGGCGATGCGACCCGACTGGAACATCTCGCTGTTCCACTATCGCAACCACGGGTCCGATCACGGCCGTGTGCTCGTCGGGATGCAGGTGCCGCCGTCCGACGACGACGCGCTGCGGTCGTTCCTCGACACGCTCGGCTATCGATGGTGGAACGAGTCGGCGAATCCCGCCTATCGCTTGTTCCTCTGACGACGCCTCGGCCGGCGGCTGCGACGCCGCTGCGGTGAGCGACTCGGAGGTGTGGGCCGGCCGGGAGGCTCGGGAGGCTCCGGCGGCGGCAGCGGCGGCCCGACGCGCGGTGCGTCCGGTGGAGGGAGGCGCAGGCTCGTCACCTCGGCGGTACCGGGAGGCAGGAGCGACGGTGAGTCGAGTCGGGGCGGCGGGAGCGGCTGCGGCGGGGCCGGCGGTTCGACGGGTGGGGTCGGGGAGGCCTTGACGGCGGTCGGGAGGAAGAAGGCCGCCGCCACGATGATCAACCCCGACAGGGCGAAGGTCTCGCGGAGTCCGACGACGCTGGCGAAGAGGCCCCCGATCGCGGCGCCGATCGGCATGCCCACGAACACGAGGAATCGGTAGCTCGAGCCGACACGACCGAGCAGCTCGTCGGGGATCAGCCGCTGGCGCAGCGCGAGCGTGAGCACGTTCCACACGAGGATCGCCGCGTACTGCGCGGCGAGAAGTCCGCCGACGACCACGGCGTTCGACGACACGGAGATCGCGATGCCGGTGAGGCCGGCGACGACGACAGCGATCGTGAGCACTCGTCGGAGTGGCTGGTCGCGGAGGCGTGGGGCGATCCCGGAGCCGATGATCCCGCCGACGGCGGCCGGCACGAGGAGCAGGCCGAATCCGGTCGGGCCCAACCCGAGGATCTCCTGAGCGAAGAGCACGAGTACCGACGAGGCGATGAAGCTCGCCGTGCCGAGGACCGTCGACACGAGAGCGAGATTCCGGAGCAACGGCTGGTTCCACAGCCAGCTCATCCCCGCACGGATCTCGGAGGTCATGCGCCGGCGACGTGGTGTCTCGACGGTCTGCGCTGTCGGCGTCGGACGGAAGGAGCCGCGGATCGAGAGCGCGAGGAGCGCGGCGAGCGTGAAGCTCACCGCATCGACCCCGAAGGGGAGCCACAGCGCCGCAGCGAACAACACGCCGCCGAGTGGAGGTCCGATCAGCGCGTCCAACGTCAGCTCGGTGGCCGAGAGGACGCCCGCACTCCGTTCGAGATCATCCTTCTCGACCAGGGAGGGGACGAGCGCCATCGACGAGCTGTCGACGATCGACTCCGCCGACGACAGCAACGCTGCGGCGGCGAACACGGCGACGATCGTGGCGTTGTCGGTGGCGACGAGGACGGCGATGACGGCGACGATGACGGCTCGCGCGAGGTCGAGTCCGACCCGGAGCTTCTTGCGGTCGTAGCGGTCGGCCCAGGCGCCGCCGGGGAGGATGAAGATCAACCACGGCACGCGCTCGGCGATGGCGACACCGGCGACCAGACCCGGGTTCCGGGTCAGTTCGGTCGCGAGCAGGGGGAGCGCGGTCGAGCGGACGCCGTCGCCGAGGTTCGAGACCGCCGTCGCCGCCCACAAGAGGCGGAAGCGTGACGGAAACGGCCGCATCGGACGCGCAGCGTACGCGTCGAGCGCTCACCCGAGCACGGTCAGCGGTACTGTCGCCGCGATGGCTGATGACAGTGCGGAGATGGAGGGCCGAGTCGCGATCGTGACCGGATCGTCGAGCGGCATCGGGGAGGAGGTCGCTCGACGTCTGAGCGGGCTCGGCGCCTCGGTCGTGGTGAACTCGTCGTCGTCGGTCGAGGCCGGCGAGGCGGTGTCACGCTCATTGCCGGGGGAGTCGACGTACATCCAGGCCGACATCGCCGATCCCGACCAGGCACACGCACTCGTCGATCGGGCGATCGAGCGGTTCGGGCGGCTCGACTACCTGATCAACAACGCGGGGTGGACCACGGTCGTTCCGCACGAGGATCTCGACGCCCTCACCGACGAGATCTTCCGCAAGACGTTCGACGTCAACGTGTTCGGGACCTGGTGGCTGACCAAGAAGGCGATCCCGTTCCTCCGCGACTCCGACGACGCCAACATCGTCAACATCACCTCGATCGCCGGGGTGCGTCCCGTCGGGTCGTCGATGGCGTACTCGATGACCAAGGCGGCGCTCAACCAGATGACACTCCTGCTCGCCAAGTCGTACGGACCCATCCGGGTCAACGCCGTGGCACCCGGGCTGGTGGCCACCCCGTGGACCGCCGACTGGGATGCTCAGCACGCCGCGATCGCGGCGGCAGCGCCCGTGCCGCGATCGGCCACCCCCGAGGATTGTGCGGAGGCGGTGCTCGGGCTGATCCGCACCAAGTACGCGACCGGCGAGATCTTCGTGGTCGACGGGGGGATCACCCAGAAGATGTGACGCCGCGGTCCGTCCCAGCTTGGCCGACCTGGCCGGCGGCGACGACCTCGTGTCCGCGTTCCTCGGGTTCGTCGTCGATCAACTCGGCGGGGAACCCGCCGGTCGTGACCGACAGACCGGTCGACTCCTCGAGGCGGCGGATGATGTCGTCTGACCACGCCCCACCGCCGAACCGGTCGGCGCCGTCGCGGAAGATGTCGATCACGAGCGGGTTGAGTTCGAGCGGCACGTGGTGGTCGTCCGCGATCGACTGGAACAGTCCGATGTCCTTGAGGACGAGGTCCATCGTGAAGCCGATGTCGCGCGATCCGTTGAGGATGAGCTGACTCTCGGTCTCGTGCACGAACGAGTTGCCGCTCGAGATGCGGATCGCCTCGAACGTCGTGGCGAGGTCGAGGCCGGCCCCCGCCATGGTGGTGAGCGCCTCGGTCACGGCGACGAGATTCACCGTGGCGAGATAGTTCGTCATCACCTTGAGAACCGACGCGGTCCCGAGGTCGCCGGTGTGGAGGACCCGGCGACCCATCACCGTCAGGAGCGGGAGGGCTCGCTCGAACGTCGTGCGGTCGCACCCGGCGAAGATCGAGATGTTCCCGGTGTCGGCGCGGTGACAGCCACCCGACACGGGGCAGTCGATCGTCGATCCGCCCCGATCGGCGACCAATGCCGCAAGACGGGCGACCTCGTTGGCGTCGGTCGTCGACATCTCCATCCAGATCGACCCCGGTCGGATGCCGGCGAGGACACCATCGTCGGCCTCCATCACGGCCGCAGACGCGGCCGGTGACGGAAGGCAGGTGACGATGACATCGACGTCGTGCGCGAGCTCGGACGGCGTGTCGGCCCACGTGGCGCCGCCATCGAGGAACGGCTGCGCAGCGCCGGGGTCCAGGTCGCGCACGACGAGGTCGACGCCATTGCGGAGGAGTGAGCCGGCGAGCTTGCCGCCGACGTTCCCGAGTCCGATGAAGCCGACGCGCAGGGCGGGCGGAGCGAGGTCGTTCACCGGCGGATCATGGCAGGCGCGTGACGTGCGCCTCGACGATCGCCTGTGGGGCGTCCTCGTGGGCTCGCTGCGGAGGTCGTTCGACCGACCCGGCGAGGTGGAAACCGGCTTGCTCGAGTTCCGACGACACGGTGGCGACGGCATGGCGGTACAGCGTGAGAGCGGTGCCCGAGCCGAAGGCGTCATCTCGGTGGTCGCCCGATCCGTCGCCCGACGGGAACGCGAACAGGACTCGGCCGCCCTCCCGAAGCACGCGGGCGAACTGACGGCACGTCCCGCCGAGGCGGTCGGGTGGGGTCGTGATGATGGAGTACCACGCCACGGCGACGTCGACCGAGTGTGTCGCCAGCGGAAGCGCCGCGAGGTCGCCGATCGCGAACGACACGTCGGGGTGCTCTCGACGTGCGATCTCGACCATCCCCGCCGCGACGTCGACCCCGGTCGTCGTGAGTCCACGGTCGGCCAGGAGGCGGGCGACCCGTCCCGTCCCGCATCCCGCGTCGAGCGCTCGGGCTCCGGTCGCAGCGTCGGCGACGAAGCGGTCGAGAAGGTCGAGATCGTCGGGGGTCTCGACGTCTGCCGAGAGCGTCGTACCGATCGCAGCCGCGTAGCGTTCGGCCGTCGAGCCGTAGGCCGAGGCCGACGCCGCGGCGATTGGTCGTGCGCCTGCGTCGCCCTGGTTCAGCGGTCGGCTCCGAAGAGGCCGCTGCGACGACCCCCCGCTCTCCTCCGGCGACTCTCCGGGCGGAGGAGCGACCACAGTCCGACGGCGACGAACGGACCGAACGCAACAACGATCAGCCACATCGAATCGAACATGCCACCGGATCCGATCAGCATCCCGCCACGCTACGCGACCCGGAACCGACGCTCGCTCCGGGCTCCCGGGCGCGATCGTGTCGACGTGAACGTTCGCTGGCGAGACGAGGTGCTCCAGACCGTGTGGACGAGTCGGCTTCTGCTCGAACCGCTCCGAGTCGAACATGCCGAGGAGATGGTGGCGGTGCTCGCCGACGACGCGTTGTACGAGTTCACGGGCGGCTCAGCGCCGACGATCGACGAGCTGGCGGCGAGGTACCGACGGCAGGTCGCCGGGTCGGGCCGTGAAAACGAGTTCTGGCTCAACTGGATCGCTCGTCGGATTGACACCTCCGAGGCCGTCGGTTTCGTCCAAGCCACCGTGGTGGGTGACGTCGCCGACGTCGCCTGGCTGGTCGCGGTCCCGCAGCAGCGCCAGGGCTTCGCACGGGAGGCCGGCGGGATGATGCTCACCTGGCTCGCGTCCCACGGCGTGCAGCGGTGTCGGGCGCACATCGCTCCGGACCACGTGGTGTCGGCGAGGGTGGCCGAGGCGCTCGGTCTCACGCGCTCGGGCACCACCGACGACGCGGGCGAAGAGGTGTGGATCGGCACGGCACCGTTCCCTCCCCCTGGCTGATCCGTCCCGGGAGCAACCGACCTGGCGATCCGTGTCAGCGCATGTCGATGGTCCCGCGGGAGGCGCTGACGTGAGCGAGGCGCCGCCGGATCCGTGTCAGCTCGTGTCGACGAACACGCGGGATGTGCTGACGTGAGCCGGGTGAGGTCGGCGGGGTCACCCACGGTGATCGGCACGGCGGAGACGGTCGAGGCGCCAGCGCGCATACTCGGGTTCGACGAGCCATGCGTTCGCGACTTCCCAAGCGTCCGACAGTCGCTGTGCCCGGGCATGATCGTCATCGGGGAGAACCTGGATGCCGAGGTTCGACAGGTCGTGGAGCTCGACATCGACGCGACTCTCGTCCCAGTCGAGGAGGCCGACTCGACCGTCGGCGGTGATGCGCAGGTTGCTCGGACCCGGATCGCCGTGGACGAGGGACGTCGGTTCGTCGGAGACCGAGACGAACACGGCGAGGACCTCGGCGGCGACGTCGTCCGGGAGCGCAGCCAGATCTGCGTCGACACTGCGGCCGCTGCGGTCGAGCTCGGCGACCGGCACGCAGCCGGGGCGCTGCGGATGGCCGGACATCACGACGTGCAGTCGGCACAGTTCGGCGGCGACGAGCCGCCAGTCGGCGATCGTCGACGGCTCCCGACCCTCGATCCACTCCTGGACCACGACGCCACCCGCCTCCGGTTCGCCGTCAGCGGTCGGGGCGACCCGCGGCACGAGGAACCCCAAC
>JBCCTP010000089.1:0-12352 GCA_039198505.1 Actinomycetota bacterium
CGTGGCGGATCTCGAACGCCCGCCGCGCCTCGGCGTTCACGATGAGGTCGGCGTAGCGCTGACGGAATCGGGTGTCGGGGTCGGTGAGTCCGTGCCACTTGTCGGGCAGAGGCCGCACCGACTTGGCGAGCAAGTCGAGTCGTTCGACCTTGACCGACAGCTCGCCCTTGCGGGTGGTCATCATCGTTCCGGCGACGCCGACCCAGTCGCCGAGGTCGAGCTTCTTGATCTCGGCGAACGCGTCGTCGCCGACGACCGCCTTCGACACGAAGAGCTGGACCTCGCCCGAGCGGTCGTGGATGGTGGCGAACACGAGCTTGCCCGAGTCGCGGAGCAGCATCAGCCGGCCCGCGACGCTGACCCGGTCGTCGGTCTCGACGCCCGGCTCCAGCTCGCCCCATCCGGTCCGCAGCTCGGCGAGGGTGTGCGTCCGGTCGAATCGATACGGGTACGGCTGCTCGCCGGCGTCGCGCAGCTCGTCGATGCGGGCGAGTCGGCGTGCCCGCTCGGCGTCGAGACCGCTTCCGGTGGGCGCGTCGTCGGTGGTGTCCACGAGGCGACGACCGTAGCGACGCCTCCCGCACGCGGCCACACCGGTTGGTCCCATCGGTACCATCACCGCCCGTGATCCGACCACGAAGAGCGTCCGTGCTCGGTCTGTGTGTCGCTCTCGCGGCCGTCGTGGTCACGGCGGGGGTGTCGGCTCTCGACGGACCGATCGGCACGACCGGAGCCACCGTCACCGATCAGGCGGTGCGCATCGCGCCACCGATCCCCGACGACGTCGTGAGTGTCTACAACAGCGGTGAGCTGCTGTCGTCCACGAAGCAGGCGGCGTTCGCCGCGGCGACCGATGCCGGAGCCCGAGCCGCCGTCCGGCAGGCGGCCACGATCGGCCTGCGGTCGGTGATCCGGGACGGCGCGACGGTGCAGCAGGCGCCGGCCGGCTTCGCCTTCCCGAGGGGGACCACGGTGCTCGAGGCCTCGACCGTGCGCGCCCTCATGGGGAACGAGGTGGCCGGTGCGCTCGACGCCGAGCGACTCGTCATGAGTGCACTCACCGCCTCACTGCGCGGCGCGCAGACAGGGGATGTCGTGACCCTGGTCAGCGCATCGGGCGGCGAGGTTCTCTTCGAGATCGGGGCCGTCGTCGACGACTCGATCACGGGAGGGACCGAACTGCTCGTCACGCCGGCAGCCGCTGCACGGCTGGGCCTCGAGCGCGAGAGCAGCGTGGTCATCTGGGACATCGACGACCGCGCCGTGCTGGAGGGCGCGTTCTCCGACCGGGGTCTCGTGTCGACCTCGATCCGCATCCGCCGCAGCTGGGATCTGTTCGATCCCGACCTGACGCTCGGGATGGCCCGGACCAAGGCCCTTCTCGGCGAGTTCGCCTACCGCTTGAACGGGGACGGTTCGGTGTCGATCGACACGGCCTGGACGAGCGCCAACCTCCCGGCGTCACGCGTCCTGCTCAACCCCGACATCCCCATCCGCGCTCGCTGCCACAACGTGATGGAACCTGCGCTCCGCGACGCCCTCGCCGAGGTCGCCGCAGCGGGACTCGCGGGCACGATCAACGTCTTCCACGCCAACACGGCGGGTGGCTGCTACGTCCCGCGCTTCAGTCGGGTCGCCAACTCGTCCATCGGGTTCCTCAGCCGGCACACGTGGGGACAGGCCATCGACACCAACACGCTGGGTTCGTGCCTCGGATGTGCGCCCCCCGACTTCGTCACCAACCCGGGCGGCTGCGACACGATTCGCATCTTCCGCAAGCACGGCTTCGCCTGGGGCGGCAACTTCCTCCGGCCCGACGGCATGCACTTCGAGTACGTCGGTGAGCGACGTGACCAGTTCTCGTACCCGTCGCGGTACTGCCCGAACGAGGTCCCCGACGACGGCGTCGACCAACTCGTGGCCGGCGAGCTGCCGCTCGAGATGACCATGCGTCCGTCGATCTTCTCCGATGCACTGCTGGTCGACGCCGACGGCCACCCGCACGAGCACGGCCACGAGCACGGAGCGGACGGTCACGGACACGAGCACTGACCGATGCACCTAGTCTGACGCGGTGCCTGAGCGGTTTCTCATCCTCGGCGGCGGCCCCGCCGGAAACGTCGCGGCCACCCACGCCGCCCGTCTCGGAGCCGAGGTCACGGTCGTCGAGCGCGACGTGATCGGCGGTGCGGCGCACCTGTGGGACTGCATCCCCTCGAAGTCGATGATCGCCACCGGCGGGGCGATGAGTTTCATGCGCCGGTCGGGTGGCATGGGGATCGCACAGGAGACGCCCGAGATCGACACGGCGGCGCTCACCGAGCGGATCGACGGGATCACCACCTCGATGCGCGACAACACGACCACGCTGCTCGAGTCGCAAGGGGTGCGGCTGATGCGCGGGACCGGACGCTTCGTCGACGATCACCACGTCGAGGTCATCGCCGACGACGGGTCGACCGAGGTCGTCGAGTTCGACTCCTCGCTGGTGTGCACCGGATCGCGGCCCCGCATCCCCGACTGGTGCACGCCCGACGCCGAACGCATCCTCACGACCCGCCACTGCTATCCGCCGCCCGAATTCCCGGAGAGCGTCACCGTCGTCGGCTCGGGTGTCACCGGAGTCGAGTTCGTCCACATGTTCTCGACCTTGGGCTCGAAAGTCACGCTCGTCGTCAGTCGACGCCAGGTCCTCCCGGGCAAGGACCCCGAGGTCGCTGCCGTTCTCGAAGAGGACTTCGCGCGCCGAGGTGTCGACATGCTCATGGGGGCGCGGGCGGAGTCGATCGAGCGGGTGTCCGCCGGCGGCGCCCTCGATCCGACGGGCGAGCGGGTGATCGTGAAGTGCAACGACGGCCGCCAGATCGAGTCGAGCCACGCCGTGCTCGCCATCGGCTCGATCCCGAACACCGACGACCTGAATCTCGAGGCCGCAGGCGTGAAGGTCGACGACTGGGGCTACGTCGGCGTCAACCACCACTGCGTCACCAACGTGCCGCACATCTACGCCGCCGGCGACATCAGCGGCAAGCTTCCGCTGTCGTCCGTCGCGTCGGTGCAGGGCCGCAAGGTCGCCGAGCACGCCATGGGCCTCCACACCCGTAGCCACCGCCACCTCGACTACGACAAGGCGGCGTCGGCGATCTTCACCGAGCCCGAGATCGCCGACGTCGGCCTCGCCGAAGCCGAGGCGTTCGCCGAAGGCCGCAAGATCCGGGTCACGAAGGTGCCGTTCAGCGCCACGGCGAAGGCGATGATCAACGCCGACACCCGCGGGTTCGTGAAGATCATCTCCGACCCCGCCACCGGCGTGATCCTCGGAGGTTCGATCGTCGGTCGACACGCCGCCGAGCTCATCAGTGTGATCGCGGTCGCCGTCACGGCCGGACTCACGGTGACCGACATCGTCGAGTCGATCCTCGTCCACCCAGCACTCTCCGAGGCGCTCGCCGAGGCCGCGGAGTAGGCGCTGCCAGCCGAGTTCGCGTCAGCGCATCCGGAGGTTTCGCGGACATGTGCTGACGTGAGTTCGCGCCGATCGGGTTCGTGTCAGCGCATCCTGAGGATTCGCGGACATGTGCTGACGTGAGGGGGAGGGGTCGGCGCCGTGTCCGAGCCGACCGGGCTATTCGATGACGATGAGGACGTCGCCGCCGCCGACGGTGTCGCCGGCCGCGACCTTGATCTCCTTCACGGTGCCGGCGGCGTCGGCGTTGATCTGGTTCTCCATCTTCATCGCCTCGAGGACGAGGAGCCCGGCGCCCGCCTCGACCTCCTGACCCTCCTCGACGAGGATCTTGACGATGGTGCCCTGCATGGGGGCCGCGATGGCCCCGGCTGAGGCCCCGCCCCCTCCACCGCCGGCCGACGCCGCCCGGGGGCGCTTCTTCGGAGCGGCGGACGCGCCGGCGGCGACGACCGGCTGATCGGGGACCCACATCGACACGTCGAACCGCTTGCCGTTGACTTCGACGGTGGTCGACCGCTTCACGAGGTCGGGTTCGTCCTCGCCGGTCTGCGGAGCCGTCTCGGTCGCCGACGAACTGACGTCGGACAGGTCGAGGGTCTCCTCGACCCACTTCGTCGAGTGGCGCACCGCGGCGAAGTCAGGGTGTTTGAGGATCGCAACGTCGGCCGGAATCGTGGTCGCGACGCCCTTCACGACCAGCTCGTCGAGCGCCCGGATGGTCCGCTTGATGCAGACCTCGCGATCGCGCCCCCACACGACCAGCTTGCCGACCAGGTTGTCGTAGTACTGGCTGATCTCGTCGCCGGACTGGTAGCCGGAGTCGAACCGCACGCCGAACCCGTCGGGCGGGACGAGCTCGGTGATCGGCCCGGGCGCCGGGAGGAACGCTCCGCCGGCCGGGTCCTCGGCGTTGATGCGGATCTCGATCGAGTGGCCCCTGCGAGCGGCGTCGACCTCGTCCTGCGTCATCGGCAGCTCCTCGCCGGCCGCGGCTCGGATCTGCCACTCGACGAGATCGATGTCGGTGATCATCTCCGAGACCGGGTGCTCGACCTGGAGGCGGGTGTTCATCTCGAGGAAGAAGAACTCGCCGTCCTGGTAAATGAACTCGACGGTGCCGGCGTTGTAGTAGCCGACGGCCTGGGCCGCCTTGACCGCCGCCTCGCCCATGGCCTGCTCGACGCCCTCGGGCAGATCGGGTGCAGGCGCCTCCTCGACGAGCTTCTGGTGCCGTCGCTGCGCCGAGCAGTCGCGCGACGAGATCCACACGCAGTTGCCGTGCTTGTCGCCGACGAGCTGGATCTCGACGTGGCGGGGCCAGGTGAGGTACCGCTCGGCGTAGACCTCGTCTCGTCCGAAGAAGCTCTTCGCCTCGCGCTGCGCACTCTCGAACGCAGCGTCGACGTCGTCGGCCGACGGGACGATCTTCATGCCACGGCCGCCGCCGCCGTACGCCGCCTTGATGACGGCCGGCCAGCCGAATTCGTCGCCGAAGGCCCGGATGTCGTCGGGGCCGGTGGCGAACTCCGTCATGCCGGGAACGATGGGCGCACCGCCGCGGAGCGCGGCTTGACGGCTCGACACCTTGTCGGACATCTCGTCCATCGACTCGGGGGGTGGTCCGATGAACTCGACACCGAGCGCGGCGACCGCGCGAGCGAAGTCGGGGTTCTCGCTGAAGAACCCGTAGCCGGGGTGGACGGCATCGGCCCCGCTCTGGCGGATGGCGTCGAGCAGCTTCTCCTGGTCGATGTAGCTCTCGGCCGCCGTCTGGCCTCCGAGCGCGAACGCCTCGTCGGCCAGCCGGACGTGCTGTGCGTCCCGATCGAGCTCGGAGTACACGGCCACCGTGGCGATGCCCATCTCCCGGGCGGCGCGGATGACCCGGACGGCGATCTCGCCCCGGTTGGCGATCAGGATCTTCTTGAACACGGCTGTCAATGTAGGGGAGTGGCCACACCCGGTTTGAGTCCACGCTGGTCCGTCGAGGTCGTCGACGAGATCGGGAGCACCAACGACGAGCTCCTCGGGCGCCTGGCGCACGGTCGAGCGAGCGACGGGGATGTGCTCGTCGCCCGCCACCAGGTCGCCGGTCGCGGGCGGCTCGACCGGAGCTGGGCGTCACCTCCGGGACGCAACCTCCTGATGTCGATCGTGATCGATCGGCCGGCGGTCGATCCGGCGCTCGCCACGCGGGCGCTCGGCGTCGCAAGCCTGCTCGCCGCTCGGGCGATCGTCGACGATCCGAGCGAGATCGAGCTGAAGTGGCCGAACGACCTGTTGCGCGGCGGGCACAAGCTCTCCGGGGTCCTCGCGCAGCTGACCGGTGACGGAATCGTCGTCGCCGGCATCGGCGTGAACGTGACGTGGGCTCCGCCCGAGGGAGCCGCTCTCGCGCCGGATGTCGACGCCGCCGCCGGTGACCGCGTCGACGACCTCGTCGGCCGGGTCCGCGACCGGATCCTGACCTCGCTGGGCGAGTTCCTGGACGCACCCTCGCCGGCGACCACCGTCGACGAGGCGTACCGGGCGAACCTCGGCACGATCGGTCGGCGGGTCCGCGTCGAGCTCGCCGACCGATCGCCGCTCATCGGCGACGCGGTCGACGTCGACCAGGGTCGCCTGGTCGTGGCCGTCGACGGCGAACGTCACCGAGTCGACGTCGGCGACGTCGTCCACCTGCGATCGCTCGACCCGGGTGACACCGGGTGACAGAGCGTGACACCTGACCGCTCCGCGTCTCACCCCTGCCACCGATCGCCGACCGCCGGGCAATAGCGTCGCTGCGGTGCAACCGACCGCGGGACCCGGCGGACTTCCGCCGCAGTTCCATCAACCCCCGCCGCAGGCGCCACCGCCGCAGCCCGCTCCCCAGCGGTCGCGACGCGCCCGCACGTCGGCTCCGTTCGCACTGCTCTTCGCGATGGCGATCACCGTGGTCGGCGCCTTCGGCGTCATCACCGCCGCCGACCGGGTCACCAACTCGGCCGGCCGGCTCGACGAGTTCTCCGATCCCGAGCGCATCGACCTGCTGGGCGAGGTCCTCACGCCGGTCGACGGCCCCGCGGTGAACTACCTCATCATCGGGTCCGACACCCGGGAGGGACTCGACCTCGCCGACGACACCGGCACGGTCGGCACCGAGTCCGACGTCAGTGGGCGACGCAGCGACACCATCATGATCCTCCGTCAGGAGGAGGACGGCGAGGGCGCCGCACTGCTGAGCCTCAACCGCGACATCCTCGTCACCATCGCGGATACGGGCGCGCAGGACCGGATCAACTCGGCGTACAACCGCGGCGCCGACGTGCTCGCCGCCACGATCACGGCCAACTACGGCATCCCGATCAATCACGTGGTCGATGTCGACTTCGAGGGGTTCACCACGCTCGTCGACGAGATCGGTGGTGTCGAACTCGAGTTCCTCTACGCGACCCGCGACACCAGCTCCGGGCTCGATCAGCAACCCGGCCTCAACCGGCTCGACGGACAGCAGGCCCTCGCCTACGTGCGCAGCCGCAACTACCAGGAGTTCCGGGACGGCCAGTGGCGCACCGACGGAACCGCCGACATCGGCCGGGTCCAACGCCAGCAGCGGTTCATCTCGGCCACCGTCAACCAGACGCTCGCCCGCCTGCAGGCTGATCCGTTCATCGCGTCGGAGCTCATCGAAGCCACGAGCGAGTCGCTGCTGCTCGATCCGACGCTCGAGCCGCTCGAGGTCGCGGGCACGCTGCGCAAGGCGTTCGAGAGCGGGCTCACCACGTACAGCCTGTCGGTGTTCGGCGACACGGTCGACGGCAAGTCGATCCTGCGGGTGAACCAGGACGAGTCGGCGCCGATCATCGCCTACTTCGCCGGTGAGGGTCCGCTCCCGTCGATCGCCGAGCCCGAGGGCTGACTCGTACACTCCGCGGCCGTGAAGGCTCTGATTCTTGCGGGTGGTGCTGGGACGCGTTTGCGTCCGATCACGCACACACGGGCCAAGCAGCTGGTCCCCGTCGCCAACACACCGATCCTGTTCCGGGGGATCGAGTCGATGGTGGGTGCGGGGATCGGTGAGATCGGTGTGATCGTGGGTGACACGCGCGCGGAGATGCGGGCGGCGATCGGTGATGGGTCGCGGTTCGGTGCGGACGTGTCGGTCTCGTACATCGAGCAGGACGAGCCGTTGGGGTTGGCGCACTGTGTGCTGATCGCCCGGGAGTTCCTGGGTGACGACGACTTCGTGATGTATCTGGGCGACAACATGTTGGAGCAGGACGTGACGGGGTTCGTGTCGTCGTTCGCGACGGCGCGCCATGAGTTGGAGCCGCCGTCGGCGCAGATCTTGTTGAAGGAGGTCGATGATCCGCATCGGTTCGGGATCGCCGAGCTCGACGGGTCGGGCAACGTGGTGCATCTGGTGGAGAAGCCCGACGACCCACCGTCGAACTTGGCGCTGGTCGGTGTGTATCTGTTCGATGCGCACATCCATGAGGCGGTGGCGGCGATCGAGCCGTCGGAGCGTGGCGAGTTGGAGATCACCGATGCGATTCAGTGGTTGATCGACAACGGGCACCGTGTACGCACCGAGGTGCTGTCGGGCTGGTGGATCGACACCGGCAAGTTGACGCCGTTGCTGGAGGCGAACCGTCTGATCCTCGAACGGATCGAGCATCGGGTCGACGGGACGGTCGACGACGCGTCGTTCCTCGACGGTCGGGTGGTGATCGACGAGGGAGCGGAGATCATCAACTCCACCATCCGTGGTCCGGTGGCGATCGGTGCGGGCACGAAGGTGATCGATTCGTTCGTCGGTCCGTTCTCGGCGATCGGTGCCGACTGCGAGATCCGGTCGTCGGAGGTGGAGCACTCGGTGATCATGGATGCGTCGTCGATCGTCGGGATCCCGAGGTTGGAGGACAGCCTGATCGGGT
Source organism: Actinomycetota bacterium (assembly GCA_039198505.1). Classification (GTDB taxonomy): domain Bacteria; phylum Actinomycetota; class Acidimicrobiia; order Acidimicrobiales; family Ilumatobacteraceae; genus Ilumatobacter_A. The sequence continues at coordinate 8,389 of JBCCTP010000089.1, forward strand.
CCGACGCCACCGTGCATCGGTCGCAGAAGAAGCCGCGGGCGCTGCGGTTGATGGTGGGCGACCACTGTCAGATCGACATCGAGTGACCGGGTCGAGCGAGAGGAGTTCTCCGTCATGAAGTTGTTCGTCACGGGCGCGGCTGGGTTCATCGGGTCGAACTACGTCCGCCACGTTCTGGAGACGACCGATCACGAGGTGACGATCTACGACGCGCTCACCTACGCCGGGAACCTGGCGTCGATCCGCGACGTGCTCGACGACGGTCGCTGTGAGTTCGTGCACGCCGACATCTGCGACGTCGACGACGTCACCCGAGCGATGGACGGCCACGACGCCGTGGTGCACTTCGCTGCCGAGACCCACGTCGACCGGTCGATCGGTGACGGCTCCGCGTTCGTGCGCACCAACTGTGTCGGCACCAACGTGTTGTGCGACGTCGCCCTGCGCGTCGGGATCGGCAAGTTCCTGCACATCTCGACCGACGAGGTCTACGGCTCGGTCGAACCCGGCTCGTCGGTCGAGACCGACCCGCTCGATCCCCGCTCGCCGTACTCGGCGGCCAAAGCCGGTTCCGATCTCATCGCCTTGTCGTACGTCACCACCCACGGCCTCCCGGTGGTCGTGACGCGGTGCTCGAACAACTACGGGCCCTATCAGTTCCCCGAGAAGGTGATCCCGCTGTTCACCACCAACCTCCTCGATGGCCACCAGGTGCCGCTCTACGGCGACGGGCTCAACGTCCGCGACTGGATCCACGTCGAGGACCACAACATCGCCGCCCACCTCGTGCTCGAGAAGGGCGTACCGGGCGAGGTGTACAACATCGGCGCCGGCAACGAACTCACCAACGTCGAACTCACCCACCGCCTCCTCGAACTCTGCGGCCGCGACGACTCGTTCATCCAACCCGTCGCCGACCGCAAAGGCCACGACCGCCGGTACTCGGTCGACATCTCGAAGGTCTCCGCGCTCGGCTGGTCCCTCTCCCGCAGCTTCGACGACTCACTCGCCGCCACCGTCGACTGGTACCGCGACAACCGCACATGGTGGGAACCCCTCAAGGCCAAGGCCGGCCTCCCGTGAACGACACTGTGGGTCAGGCACACACTGTCGCTCGCGGTGCGCCGTGAGGATCGCCGTCGCCGGGGCCGCCGGCCAACTCGGGATGGACGTCGTCCCGGCGGCTCGCTCCGCGGGTCACGACGTCGTTGCGCTCGATCGCTCGGCGCTCGACGTCGCCGACCCCGATGATGCCGGCGTGGTGCTCGCAGAGCTGCGGCCGGAGGTCGTCGTCAACTGCGCCGCGTTCACCGCGGTCGACGCGTGCGAGACCGAGGTCGAGACCGCCCATTCGGTGAACGAGCACGGCGTCCGTCGGCTCGCCGAAGCGTGCGGTCGGAACGGCGCGCGGCTCGTCCACGTCAGCACCGACTACGTGTTCGACGGCACGCTCGATCGCCCGTACCGCGAGGACGACGAGCCGAACCCCGCATCGGTGTACGGACGATCCAAGCTCGCCGGTGAGGGCGCGGCGCTCGAGGTCCTCGGCGACGACGTGACGATCGTGCGCACGGCGTGGGTCTGCGGTGCGCACGGCGGGAACATGGTCAAGACCGTGCTCCGTCTCGCCGCCGACCCCGATCGTCCCCTCGCCTTCGTCGACGATCAGCGCGGCTGCCCGACCTTCACCGCCGATCTCGGACCGGCGTTGATCGACCTCGCCGAGGCGCCGCTTCCCGGCATCGTCCATCTCACCAACTCCGGTGACGTCAGCTGGTTCGAGTTCGTCGGCGAGATCCTCTCGGCCGCCGGACACGACCCGGCACGGGTGTCGCCGATCTCGACCGCCGATCTCGACCCGCCCCGCCCGGCGCCGCGGCCGGCGAACAGCGTCCTGGAGAACGCCCGGTGGGTGGCCGACGGTCGGACTCCGCTCCGACACCACGCCGATCCACTCGCCGAACTCGTCGCCGCGTTGAGCGGCTGACCCGGGCCGCCACGCCGGTTCATCGACCGGCTACCGTCCGTTCACGTGTGGCCGTGGCAACCCGTCGGGGGCGGACGCTGGGTCGGCTCCGACGCGAGCGACCGCTTCCCCATCTACACGCGCGGCAACGCCGGGGAGGTGTACCCCGAAGTCTTTCGCCCGCTGAGTTTCTCGATCGCGAACCTGGCGGGGGAGCGCGCGATGCGCAACGCCGTGCTCCGGTCGGGGTTCGTCCGCGAGGACGAGATCGCCGACGTCCCGATCACGGTCGGCCTCGGCAGCGGCGTGTTCGGTGGATACGCGTACCTCAACCTGAGCATGAACCGACTCGGTGCAGCGCGTGTGCCGGGTGGCTCGGCCACCGACGCCGATCGGTCGTATCTCGGGGTGGGCGACCCTCCGCCCCACGTGCCGCTCCCCAACGAGAAGAACCTCCGCGCCACCATCGCCGGCATGCGCACCGTGTGGCGCATGAGCGGCCACACGTCGCTCCCCGAGATCGAGACCGACCGTCGCGACATCGACGCGTACCTCGCCAGCCTCCCCGACCCGTCGACGGCATCCGACGCCGAGTTGCGGGCGTCCACCTCCGACGACCTGATCGAGCGGTTCGGACGGTGGTTCGAGACGCACCTGGTCGTGTCGTTCGGCGCCGGGACCCTCATGGCCGTCCTCACCCAGATCTGCGAGAAGCAACTCGGCGACGAGTCGATCGCGATCCGTCTGGTGTCGGGCCTCGGCGACGTCGACTCGGCGGCACCCGCCTCGGCGATGTGGAGCCTCGGTCGCATCGTGGCCGACTCGCCGGCCCTCACGGCCAAGTTCGATCAGGGCGTCGCCGGACTGTTCGATCGGGTGCGGGAGCTCGGGGAGCGGAGCGACGACTCGTCGGTCGCGTCGTTCCTCGCCTCGTTCGACGATCTGCTCGATCGACACGGCGCCCGCGGTGCCAACGAGTGGGACACCGCGTTCGACACGTGGGGAACCGACCCCGAGCTCGCCCTCGCGTTGGTCGACCGGATGCGACTCACCGATCCGTCCCACGCCCCCGACGTCCAACGCGACCGGCTGGCAGCGGAGCGGGATCAACTCGAGGCCGAGACACTCGAGCGACTCGGTCGGCCCGCCCGACGCGTGTTCCGACGGGTCCTGCGGTCCACACGGATGTACCTGCGCGGCCGCGAGCGGGCGAAGACGAACGTGGTCGAGGCGATCCACGGTGCTCGCCTGCGCGCCCAGGAACTCGATCGTCGTCTCGTCGCGCGGTCCGGAGGTGAGCGCGGCGACCTGTGGTTCCTGCTCATCGAGGAACTCGACGACTACGTCGCCGATCCGGCCGTGTTCCGAGAGACGATCGGCGAGCGGCGCGAGATGCTCGCTCGACTGGAGGAGCGGATCCCGCCGTTCTTCTTCGAAGGCGAACAGCCGCCGCTCGATCAGTGGGAACTGAGGTCGGAGGCCGCAGCGAACGCGTCTCGCGTCGACTCCGGCGACGTGATCACCGGGCTCGCCGGGTGCGTCGGCGTCGCCCGCGGCCGAGCGCGCGTCGTGACCGACCCGGGCGATCCCCGTGGCCTCGAGCCGGGTGACGTGCTGGTCGCTCCGCACACCGATCCCAGCTGGACCCCGCTCTTCGTCCCGGCGGACGCCGTCGTGGTCGACGTCGGCGCCACGATGAGCCATGCGGTCATCGTCAGCCGTGAACTCGGGATCCCCTGCGTCGTCTCGGCGACCGACGCCACCCGGCGCATCCCCGATGGTGCGACCATCGAGGTCGACGGCACCGCGGGCACCGTGACCGTGATCGACGTCCCCTGATCAGAGCCCGAGGAAGCCGCTTGCGGCGTCGACCCCGTGGAGCACGATGTCGTCGCGGCGAACGGCGGCGAAGTCCTCACGCTCCATCTCGAACTCGAGCTGCCGAACGGCCACGCCCTCGCGCACCTGCGTGCGGACCCGCTCGGCCCGGTAACCGAG
>JBCCTP010000090.1:0-12258 GCA_039198505.1 Actinomycetota bacterium
CGTACTTTGGTCCCCCCCTGTGGCGGGCGGGCTCGCCGTTCGTCACTGCCCGGCCGAACCGTGGCGGCCCACCCGCTCGGGGTGGGCCGCCACTGACGCTAGTCCCTCAGGAGTGAGGGACGAGATGTCGGATCACTCGGCCGGGCCGACCTGCACGCCCTCCGGGAAGAAGTTGGCGAAGAAGTTCGCCTGACGGTGCAGCAGGCACTCGCCGTCGACGAGGGGCTGGCCCTGGTCACGGAACGACGTGGCGCCCACGTTCTGCAGCCCACCGAAGACGTAGTCGGGGTTCGACCAGATGTCGAACCAGAACTCGCCGACCTCGATGACCTCGGGATCGTCGAACGCGACCTCGTTGTTGACCCACTGGTCGTAGAAGTCGGGGCCCTTCAGGCGGAGCATGTAGTCCTCGGTCCAGTCGGTACCCGGCCAGCCGGTCGACGCGTCGGAACCGATGCCGATGCACAGCGGCGTCACGCCGTCGGCAACCGCCTGGTCCATCAGCGCCACGAGCTCGTCGTGGGTCGTCGGGATCGAGTAGCCCTTCTCGTCGAAGGCCGTCGGCGAGTACCACATGAGCGACTTGACGTCGGTCTTGTTGGGCACGCCGACCAGCACGCCGTCGACGACGCCGAGGTCGGCGAAGCCGCCGAAGTTCTCCTGGACGACGTCGGCGACGTTGTCCGCGAGCGGGACGAGGTCACAGCTGCGGGCGAAGTCGACGACGCGACCCGGCTGCGGGAAGATGGCGATGTCGGGGGCGCTGCCGCCGTCGACCTGGACGCCGATCTGCTCGGCGAAGCCCTGGTCACCGGCGATCTCGACCTCGATGCCGGTCGCCTCGGTGAACGGTGCCATCGACGCACGGAACGCCTCGAGCTCACCCTCGGTCTCGGGACCGAAGATGGTCACGACGCCGTCGGGATCACCACCAGCGTCGGGTGCGGGGCACTCCGACGCAGGGGAACCCGGGTCGAGCTCGGCGAACGACGTCTGCACGTCGGCGAACGCCTCGGCGACCGTCTGCTCCTCGGACGTGATGTTCACGATCGCCGACCAGAAGGTGCCGGCACCCACGGCGCCGGGCATCAGGTCGGAGCCGTCGAAGCGGGCCACGTCGGCGCTCTGGAGGATCTCGATCTGGGCGCGGTCGATGGCCGTCGGGAACTCCGACACGTCGACCTTGTTGTTCGCCGACAGGAAGCCGACGGCGCCACCCTCGAGGCGGGCGGTCACGTACTCGGGCGACGCCATGTACTCGAGCGCCGCCATGGTCTCCTCGTCGGCGCTGAACGCCGAGGCGAAGGTGCCGGCGGTCAGGAGCGGGCTCCCGAACTCGTCGCCCACCGGAGGCAGGTAGAAGAAGTCCACGTCGGTGTACCCACCGGCGAGCCCTTCTCCGTCACCCTCGGGGGCGTCAGCCTCGTCGCTGGAATCGTCGGCCTCGGCGTCGTCGGACGCCTCCTCGGTGTCGGCCTCGTCGGCGTCACCGTCGTCATCGCTGCCACACGCGGCGGCCACCAGGCCGAGCGCGACGGGGACAGCGAGCAGCTTGATGCTGCGCTTCTTCATGTGGTCCTCCACCTCAGAGGTTGTGATGGTCACGGGTCGGCGTGTGCCGAGCCATGTAAACGCTTACATATCGACGTTCCGTCGTCAAGACGAGCGCGTCCGATTCGGAACGCCGGGACGGAACGTACCGTCCGCTCGGAGAGGTGCGGGCGTCGCTGCGCGCGGTGTTCGTCGGATCGTGACCGGACCGTCACGGACGACGATGGGCGGCGGCGGGTTCGCCACACGCGTCGCAGGAGGGCGTGGGGCGTGGTTCAGGGCCCGGGTGGTGGGCCGGTGGTCGTGCGCTCGAGCAGCACGACGTCGGACCGGTGCACCGGTCCACCGTGACCGCCGACCATCGTCCGATGGATCGCTCCACCGTGACGCTCGACGACCGATTCCACGTGCCGTCCGACCTCGTCACGCTCGACGTCGTCGTCGAACGCTCGCCCGTCGGCGCGGGACTCGCCGGCGTGCTCGAGTGCGTCGACGAGGAGCGCCGCGGCGAGTTGTCCGTGCCGGGCGACGGGCTGGTGGATCGTGCTCAGGTCGACGATCCGAGCGAACTCGTGGTCGTCGACGCCGAGCACCGACACGTCACGCCCGACCTCGAGGCCCCGCAGGCGGAGCTCGAGGAGCGCGCCGAACGCCATCTCGTCCGACATCGAGAAGATCGCCGTCGGCGGATCCGGGCGATCGAGCACGACCGCCGTGGCGCGCTGGCCGCCGTCGACGTCGAACCCTCCGTCGGCGATCAGGTCGGAGCGGAGCTCGACGCCGTGTCGGGCGAGCGCGTCGCGAAAGCCGCGCCGCCGCGCTCTCGGCACGGTGAAGTTGAGCGGATCGCCGAGAAATCCCTCGAGGATGCCGATCCTCGTGTGGCCGAGCCCGATGAGATACTCGGCGGCCAGCGCGCCGACGTGTTCGTCGTCGATCCCGACGACGGGACGCCCGACCGCGGCGGAGCCGACGGTGGTGATCTCGATCCCCCGACGTTCGAGGGACGCGACCTGATGATCCTCGATGGCGATGTCGACGAGGATGAGCCCGTCGGTCCGCCGCTCGAGGTGATGGTCGTCGTCGAGCAGTCGGTCGCGGTCGTCGAGGGTGCGGATCCCGATCGCCTGGAACTCGAAGCCGGCGTCGCGGCAGACGCTTTCGGCGCCGGCCACGACCGTCGAGAAGTACCAACCGTCGAGCGCCGGGATGGCGACCGTGACCGTTCCCGTCCGGCCGGCGGCGAGCCGCGCCGCAGCCGGGTCGGGGGAGTACCGCAGGCCGGCGGCTGCCTCTTCGACCCGCTGGCGCGTCGAGTCGGCGACGTTGGGGAGCCCGCGTAGGGCGCGACTGACGGTTGCGACGGAGACACCCGCCGCATCGGCGACGTCGTCGATCGTGGCGCGCCCCCGGGAACGACGTCCGGTCGGGGCGCTCCGGTTCGCCCGTGCGCTCGATGATGCGTCGTCGACGTCCATGGCTCGCTGGTTCGCGGAGCGAGTACCGGTCGTGACGTCACCGGACACCGTCTCCCCCTCGGGGCGGAGTGTAAGCGCTTTCAGTCCGCGAACTCCGACGCAGTGATCCGGGCCGGACGACGTCGGGGCGACCGTGACGCATGCCGGTCGGCCGTGAGGCGACGACGGCGGCAGCCCCGATCGACCGGCCGACATCTCGGCGGAGTGGCGCCCCCGGAAGGATTCGAACCTCCGACACCTGGTTCCGGAAACCAGTGCTCTATCCCCTGAGCTACGAGGGCAGGGCGCCACACGCTAGCGCCCTTCGACGCACTCCGTTCTCGTGCGATGTCGCGTGCGCGTGGCACCCGATCGAAGACGGGAACGGTTCGCGGATCGCGGCGGGGCCGTGGGCAGACTGAGACGCGATGGCCGATCCGATCTCGACGCTCCGCGACCTGCTCCAGCCGGTGTTCGACGACGTGGCGCGCGGCGCGGGCATCGACCCGGCGACCGACGGGCCGATCGATCCGACGGTTCGCCCGTCCGATCACGCCGATGCGCAGGTCAACGGCGCGCTCCCGCTCGCGAAGCGGATCGGCACGAACCCGCGGGAACTGGCGCAGAAGGTGGCCGACGCGGGCGCGCTCGGCGAGGTCGCCGAGAACGTCGAGGTCGCGGGTCCCGGATTCCTCAACGTCACGTTCTCCGCGGATCACCTCTCGGCCCAGTTGGACGCGCTGTCCGCCGACGACGACCTCGGCATCCGCCGCCCTGACGAGCAGCTCACGGTCGTCGTCGACTACTCGGCGCCCAACGTGGCCAAGGAGATGCACGTCGGCCACCTGCGGTCGACGGTGATCGGCGACGCTCTCGTCCGGATGATGCAGGCGCTCGGGCACTCCGTCATCCGCGAGAACCACATCGGCGACTGGGGCCGGCCGTTCGGGATGCTGATCGAGCACCTGCTCGACATCGGCGAGGACGTCGCTGCGAAGGGGATGTCGCAGGGCGACCTCGACGGCTTCTACAAGGCGGCCAACGCGAAGTTCAACGACGACGAGGAGTTCGCCGACCGGGCGCGCGAGCGAGTCGTCATGTTGCAGGGCGGCGACGACGAGACGCATCGCCTGTGGCAGCGCCTGGTCGACATGTCGACCGACTACTTCAACAGGGTCTACGGCGCTCTCGGCGTGCAGCTCACGAACGACGACCTGATGGGCGAGAGCTTCTACCAGCCGCTCATGGAGGGTGTGTACGGCCGCCTCGACGAGCAAGGGCTCCTCAGCGAAGACGACGGTGCGATGGTCGTGTTCCCGCCGGGATTCACGAACCGCGACGGCGACCCGCTGCCGATGATCACCAAGAGCCGCACCGGCGCCTTCATGTACGCCACCAGCGACCTCGCCTGTGTCGTCGACCGGGTCGAGCGCCTCCACGCCGACCTCATGCTCTACGTCATCGGCGCTCCGCAGGCGCAGCACCTGCAGATGGTGTTCGAGGTCTGCCGCATGGCCGGCTGGCTGGCACCGCCGGTCGAGGCGGTCCACGTGTCGTTCGGCAACGTGTTGGGCGACGACCGCAAGATGCTGCGCAGCAGGTCGGGCGACTCGGTCAAGCTCATCGACCTGCTCGACGAGGCGGTCGCCCGCGCTGACGCAGCGATCGCCGAGAAGAACCCGACGCTCGACGTCGACACGCGGCGCGAGGTCGCCCGCATGGTCGGCATCGGCGCCGTGAAGTACTCCGACCTCTCGACCGATCGGGTCAAGGACTACGTCTTCGACTGGGATCGGATGCTCGCGTTCGAGGGCAACACGGGGCCCTACCTGCAGTACGCCCACGCTCGGATCTGCTCGGTGTTCCGCCGGGCCGAGGTCGACCGGGCCGACGTGCGGGGCCTCGCGATCACCGTCGCCGAGCCCGCCGAGCGAGCGCTCGCACTCGCCCTGCTGTCGTTGCCGACCGCGCTCGACGCGACCCTCGATTCGTACAGCCCGCACAAGCTGTGCAGCTGGCTGTACGACCTCGCCGTCGCCTTCAGCGCGTTCTACGAGAACTGCCCGATCCTGTCGTCCGACGAGCCGATCCGGAGCAGCCGCCTCGCGTTGGCCGACCTCAGCGCCCGTGTGCTCGAGCGGGGGCTCGGTCTGCTCGGGATCGACGCGCCGGAGCAGATGTAGTCGTGAGCGCCATCCCGCAGCGGCTGCTGTCCGACACCGCGCGGCTCGGTGGCGACGGGCGACTCGAGGTGGGCGGCTGTGCGGTTGCCGACGTCGCCGACGAGTTCGGCACCCCGGTCTTCGTCTACGACGAAGAGCATCTGCGGGCACGGTGTCGTGAGGCGGTCGGGGCGTTCGGTCCCGAGCGCGTGATCTACGCGACCAAGGCGTTCCTCTGTCGCGCCATGGCACGACTCGCGTACGACGAGGGCCTGCTGCTCGACGTGGCGTCCGGCGGTGAGTTGCACGTCGCTCTCGCTGCGGGCGTGCCGGCCGACGCGTGCACGTTGCACGGCAACAACAAGTCGGTGGCCGAACTGCGGCTCGCCGTCGACTCGGGCATCCGCCACATCGTCGTCGACTCGTTCGACGAACTCGATCGCCTCGACACGCTGTCGGCCGAGATCGGGCTCGCGGGATCGGCCGAGGTCCCCGACGTGCTGCTCCGCATCACGCCGGGTGTCCACGCCCACACCCACGAGTTCATCGCCACCGGTCAGGACGACTCGAAGTTCGGGTTCAACCTCGGGAACGGCGATGCGATGCGGGCCGTCGAGCGTGCGACGTCGTCGCCGTCGATGAACCTGGTCGGTCTGCACTGTCACATCGGCTCGAACGTGTTCGAGGCGTCGTCGTTCGCGAAGGCGGCCGAGGTCATGGCCGGCTTCGCCGTTCCGCTCGATCTGCCCGAGCTGGTGCTCGGCGGAGGTCTCGGCGTGGCGTACGTCGAGACCGAGGAGGCGCCCACCATCACCCAGTGGGGCAACGTGCTGCTCGACGCGTGCGCCGCTCTCGGCGTGCGGTCACGGGTCAGCGTCGAGCCGGGCCGCGCCATCGCTGCGGCTGCCGCGATGACCGTGTACACGGTCGGCACGGTGAAGCCGATCGAGGGGGTGAGGACGTACGTCGCGGTCGACGGCGGAATGAGCGACAACCCGCGGCCGGTGCTGTACGGGTCGGGGTACGAGACGTTCCTGGTGCGCGCGCCGTTCGCCGAGCGGGGCCTTTCCGCCCGCCTCGTCGGCAAGCACTGCGAGTCCGGTGACGTGCTCGCCTTCGAGGCGCTGCTGCCCGGCGACGTGGCGGTGGGCGACCTCCTCGCCATGCCGGTCACCGGCGCCTACGGGCACTCGATGGGGTCGAACTACAACAAGATCACGCGCCCGCCCGTGGTCTTCTGCCGCGACGGCGACGCTCGCCTCGTCGTACGCCGCGAGACCTACGACGACCTCCTCCTCACCGATCTCGGCTGACCCCGGCGGCTCGACTGTTCCGTCGAGCCCGGGACTCGACGGAACAGCTGTCCGCTTCTGGCCCGGGCGGATCCGGACACCTGGTCTCGACCGATCGGCCGCCGATCGCTCCGGGTTGGTCGGGGTCGACCACCTACGCTGCCGCCGTGGCCAGGTGGATCCAGGCGATCGTCGAGCTCGTCCAACGCGTGCAGGCCGCCCAGCGCGAGCGTGACCCGGTCGCAGGGCGAACTCAGACGAAGGAGCGTCCCACCGCGCGCCGGGTCGATCACGGTGTCCGGGTCGAGTACTCCCCCGAGATCGACGGCGAGGCCGACCCCGGCGAGGTGGTCTGGGCGTGGGTCCCGTACCAGGAGGATCCGAATCGCGGCAAGGACCGACCGGTCGTGGTGATCGGCCGGGCGACCGGAGCCGATGTGGCAGGCGACCGCCTGGTCGGCGTGCCGCTCACGTCGAAGAAGAAGCGGCGGGCCGATCACGTACCCGTCGGGACCGGCGGATGGGATCCCCAGGGCCGGCCGAGCTGGGCGAAGGTCGACCGGCTCATCGAGTTCGACGGCGACGACGTCCGCCGCGAAGGATCCGTGCTCGACCGGAACCGCTTCGACGACGTGGTCGGCAACCTCGCCCGCTACCACGACCTCGTCAGGTCGTGACCGGGTCGGCAACGTCCTGACGGCGCCGCCATCTCATCCCGTAGCCTGCGGCCGGTGAGCGACACCTCGTCACGCGAAACGCGCTCGGTCCGGATCGGCGTCCTCGGCTGCGGCAACGTCGGCGCCGCGCTGGTCGACCTGGTGCGAACCCAGGCCGACGCGGTCGAGCAACGGACCGGCATCCGCCTGTCCGTCACGCGAGTCGCGGTCCGCAACCTGTCGGCGCCCCGCGACGTCGAACTCGACGACGACGTGCTCACGCGCGACACCCACGGCGTGGTGTCCGACCCCGACGTCGATCTCGTCGTCGAAGCGATCGGCGGGATCGAGCCCGCCCGGGCGCTGATCCTCGAGGCGCTCGCCGCCGGCAAGCCGGTGGTCACGGCGAACAAGGAGCTGCTCGCCAACTGCGGCGCCGAGCTCTACGAGGCCGCCGACGCGGCCGGTCTCGACCTGCTGTTCGAGGCGTCGGTGGCGGGTGGCATCCCGATCATGAGAGCGCTCCGCGAGAGCCTTCACGGCGAGCCGGTGACGCGGGTGATGGGGATCATCAACGGCACCACCAACTTCATCCTCACCAAGATGACCGACGCGGTGTTGGCCGGAAGTGAGGGCGATTACCACGCCACGCTCGCCGAGGCGCAGGCCCTCGGATACGCCGAGCGGGATCCCACGGCCGACGTCGAGGGGTTCGACGCGGGCGCCAAGGCCGCCATCATCGCCACCGTGGCGTTCGGAGCCAAGGTCGTGGCCGGCGACGTCTACCACGAGGGGATCGCAGGGGTCACCGGCCCCGACATCGCGATCGCCGATCGGCTCGGGTACACAATCAAGCTGCTCGGGATCATCGAGCGCACCTCCGCGGGCGGGGTCGACGACGACGGCCCCATGGCCGTGAGCGTGCGGGTCCACCCGGCGATGGTCCCGTCCAGTCATCCGCTCGCATCGGTCCGCGACTCGTTCAACGCCGTGTTCGTCGAGGGCGACTTCGTCGACTCGCTCATGTTCTTCGGTCGCGGCGCGGGCGGTGGGCCCACGGCGAGCGCGGTGTTCGGCGACGTCGTCGACGCCGCGATCAACGTGCGCAACGGCACCCACGGCTCGCTCGGCGAACTCGGTGACGCGATCGTGCTGCCCATCGACGAGACCTCGGCCGAGTACCTGCTCGGTCTCGACGTCGTCGACAAGCCCGGTGTGCTCCACCAGGTGACCGGCGTGTTCGCCGAGCACGGGGTGAGCATCCGGGTCGCGGAGCAGGAGGGGAACGGCCCCGACGCCCGGCTCGTGTTCATCACCCACACCGCACGCGAGGCCGACGTGCAGGCGACCGTGCGCGACCTCCGCAGCCTCGACGTCGTCAACGGCGTCGGCGGGCTCCTCCGCGTCATCGGAGACTGACCGGAGACCGATGCGATGAAGTACGTCTCCACGCGGGGGAGCGCTCCGGAGCTCGGCTTCGCCGACGTGCTCCTGGCCGGGCTCGCCACCGATGGAGGTCTGTACGTCCCCGACGCGTGGCCCGACCTGCCGCCGTCGCGCGGGGTCGGCTACGTCGATCGAGCGATCGAGGTCATGGCGCCGTTCGTCGCCCCCGACCTCGACGTCGAGACCCTCGAGTCGCTGTGCCGCGATGCGTACGCCACGTTCCGCCATCCGGCGGTCACCCCACTCGTGCAGATCGGCGATCGAGAGTGGGTGCAGGAGCTGTTCCACGGCCCGACGCTCGCGTTCAAGGACGTCGCGTTGCAGCTCGTGGGTCGCCTGTTCGACCACGTCCTCGCAGCGCGAGGTGACCGGGTCACCATCGTCGGGGCGACCAGCGGCGACACCGGATCCGCGGCGATCGACGGCGTCGCGGGGTGCGAGCACGTCGACATCGTGATCCTCTATCCCCTCGGCCGGACCAGCGACGTGCAGCGCCGACAGATGACCACCGTCGAGGCGCCGAACGCCCACGCCGTCGCGGTCGAGGGCACGTTCGACGACTGCCAGGACCTCGTGAAGGCGATGTTCAACGACGCCGCCTTCCGCGAGCGCAACCGGCTGTCGGCCGTGAACTCGATCAACTGGGCCCGGGTCATGGCGCAGACCGTGTACTACGTCGTGGCGGCCGAGGTGTTCGCGACGCCGCCGACGTTCGTGGTGCCGACGGGGAACTTCGGGAACGTGCTCGCCGGATGGATCGCACGCGAGATGGGCGCTCCCATCCGCGACTTCGTGATCGCGTCGAACACGAACGACATCCTCACCCGCTTCGTCGAGGCCGACGACATGTCGACGCGTGACGTGGTGCCCACCCTCAGCCCCTCGATGGACATCCAGGTGTCGTCCAACTTCGAGCGCCTGCTCTTCGAGATGAACGGACGCGACGGCGGCCTCACCGCCGAGCAGCTCACCCGGTTCCGATCGTCCGGGCGGCTCGACGTCGAACGCGACCAACGGGCGCGGTGGATCGACGGATCGTTCCGGGCCGTCGCGCTCGACGACGACGCCACGCTCGCCGAGATCCGGCGGGTCCACGGCGAGGCCGGGATGCTCGTCGATCCGCACACCGCCACCGGCACGGCGACCGCCCGTCGACTCGCCGCCGCCTGCAGCCACCACGACGGTCCGCTGGTCACGTTGGGTACGGCGCACCCCGCCAAGTTCCCCGATGCCGTGCACGAGGCGACCGGGGTCCACCCCGATCTGCCCGACCATCTCGCCGACCTGTTCGACCGTCCCGAGCGCACGACGACGGTCGCCAACGACCTGGCGGCGGTCGAGTCGATCGTGGAGAGACTCACCGGCCGATAGTCGACCGCCGAACGGAGCGTTGCAACGTCGTCATTCGGCCGACTACGCTGACACCTGTTCGGTTCTGACCGAATCGCCCACCGGAGTCTCCGGTCCGGGTGAACCCCCACGGGGGAGACCCAGGTCTCATTGCGACGGCGCTCGTGCGTTTCCGCTCCTGGCCCGATGCCTCCCTCGGTCCGACCTCACCGTCCCCCTCCACATGGACGGTGGAAGAGAGGGAACAGTGGCCGCAGAGGCACTCGAACAGTCTGCGCTGGAAGGCAAGGACAAGGACCAGCTCCTCCAGATCGCCAAGGCGCTCGGCGTCAAAGGTGTGTCGAAGCTGAAGAAGGCGGAGCTCGTCGACAAGATCATCGATTCGGCAGGTGGCCCCGCCGCGCCCACCGCCGACGACCGGAATGGATCCAACGGGGCCGCCACCCCCAGCGGCAACGGTGAGGCCGGTGGCTCGACCGCGGCCGAGTCCGACCCGGCGCCCACCACGAACGGAGCGACGGGGACGTCCCGACCGGCTGTCGACCCGTCGTCGTCCGACGACGCACCCGGCGATGCGTCGGCCGACGATGCGTCCACGGCACCGGCACCCCCGGCCGACTCGGGCTCCGATGCTCCCGTCGGCCCCGACGGCGAACCGCTCGCCGACTGGGAGATCGAGCTGGCCGCGCAGGGCGTCTCGACCGAGACCGCGGCCGCCGACGAGTCGGCCGGCGAGGCTCGACGCAGCGGCGAGGGCGACTCCGACGGGGCCGAGTCGAGCGCCGGTTCGGGTGGCGAGGCCCGCCAGGGCGGACGCTCCGATCGTCAGAACGACGACCGGCAGGGCAACGACCGACAGAAGAACGACCGCCAGAACCGCGACAACCGTGACCAGCGTGGTGACGGCAAGGGCGGCCAGGGAAGTCAGGGCGGCCAGGGCCGCAACAACGGCGGGAACAACGACGACCGGGGCGAGGGCGGCAACTCGAAGCGTCGCCGTCGCCGCCGTAAGAACCGCGGAAACCGCGACGACGGACCGCAGGGCGAGGACATCGAGCTGCTCGACGAGGACGACCAGCCGCAGTCGAACGAGCCGATCGACGTCGAGGGCTACCTCGACATGCGCGACGAGGGGTACGGCTTCCTCCGCATCAACGGCTACCTGCCGTCGAAGAAGGACGCCTACGTGCCGGTCAAGCTCGCTCGGCAGTTCGGCTTGCGCAAGGGCGACAAGCTCGCCGGCAAGATGCGCCCGGCGAACCGCAACGAGAAGAACTCGGCGCTCCTCGAGGTGTACTCGGTCAACGACGGCCCGCCCGACGCGGCGAAGAAGCGGCCGAAGTTCGAGGACCTCACGGCGCTCTTCCCCGACGAGAAGCTGGCGCTCGAGGATCCGTCCGATCCCACCAACATGACCGCTCGGATCATCGACCTCGTCTCGCCGATCGGGAAGGGCCAGCGTGGTCTGATCGTGTCGCCGCCCAAGGCGGGCAAGACCACGGTGATGAAGACGATCACGAAGATGATCGAGCAGAACAACCCCGAGGTCGAGACCATCGTGCTGCTCATCGACGAGCGGCCCGAAGAGGTCACCGACATGAAGCGCAACGTGCGCGGCGAGGTCGTGGCGTCCACGTTCGACCGGCCGAGCGACGAGCACACGCAGGTCGCCGAGATGGCCATCGCCAAGGCGAAGCGTCGGGTCGAGGCGGGCAAGGACGTCGTCGTCGTCCTCGACGGCATCACGCGCCTGAGCCGGGCGTACAACCTCGCGGCCCCGGCGAGCGGTCGGATCCTGTCGGGTGGTATCGACGCCGGGGCGCTCTATCCGCCGAAGCGGTTCTTCGGTGCGGCGCGCAACTGCGAGGAGGGTGGCTCGCTCACCATCCTCGCCACCGCGCTCGTCGACACGAACAGCCGCATGGACGAGGCGATCTTCGAGGAGTTCAAGGGCACCGGCAACATGGAGCTGCGCCTCGACCGCAAGGTGGCCGAGCGGCGGATCTACCCGGCGATCGACGTCGACGCCTCGTCGACCCGCCACGAGGAGCTGCTGTTCGACCGTCGTCAGCTGCAGATGGTCTGGAAGCTGCGCCGGGTCCTGTCCGGCCTCGCCGCCGACGGCAACGCGGCACCCGGTCTCGAGCTGCTCATCGACCGGCTCAAGACGTTCCGCACCAACGCCGAGTTCCTCAGCGAGATCGCCAAGCAGCCCGGCATGTGAGTCGCGGGGGGGGGGGGGGGGGGGCGACGCGCGGGGGGGGGCTTCATGGGGGAGACCGGCCGCCGGCGCGCGCCCGCGCGGAGAGCCCGCGCCCCCCCCCCCCCCCCCCCCCCCCACCCC
>JBCCTP010000091.1:0-12241 GCA_039198505.1 Actinomycetota bacterium
GAATCCGAAGTCGAGACCGGATCGGTCGGCACCGCTGACCACCACGCGGGCGAGGTGGTCCGAGACGGGGAGCGTCGGAAAGCCATCGGTGGCGGTGGCGCGCGCTCCACCGAAGAACGGACCCGCCGATCCGGTGAACGACCACGTTCCGTCGAACGTCGCCGACCCGGCCGGCCCAAACGTCTGCTCGGCGAGCACGGCGTCGATCGATCCGCTCGGTGAGAACCCCGACGTCGGAGTGACGTCGGAGGCGTTCACCGCCACCCAGTACGTCGCGTCGCCGTCGGCCGCGGCGAGCGAGTATGCGCCCGTGCCGTCGGTGACGGTCGTGTCGGCGATGGTGTCGCTCAACGACGGCTCGCCATCGCCGTCGTCGTGGAAGAGCCAGACGTCGACGCCGGCGACTCCCGTTCCGTCGTCGGCCAGGTCGCCGTCTCCGTCGACGTCCTCGACGACGCGTCCGCTGACGCTGAACGTCGTCGAGATGTCGGCGGCCCACTCGAGCGAACGTTCGAGGAGAGTCTCGTAGTCGGAGGTGAAGTTCGACGGGTTGGCGGCATCGCTGGGGAACCAGACGCGGCGGTTCGCGGCTGTGTTGGGGGCGGCGAGCGCAGCGCCGGTCTCGGCGACGAAGAGGGCGCCGTGGTCGGACGACGTCGGGCTGTCGGCGAGGACCGTCACGCCGGCCGGGAGGGGCGTCAGGTTCTCCTCCCAGTAGTTCACGTCATCGGCGGAGGTGTGGATCGTGAGCGAACCCGTCCCGAAGCCGGTGGTGATCGGATGCGTGTCGTCGACGACGTTCACCGTCGTCTGGTTCGACCAGGCGACGTCACTGGCGCCCGAATACAGCAGCCGGTTGATCGCGACGAACGCCTCGTTCACGATGCCGATGTCGAGACCTCGGATGTTGTCGGCGACCGAGCTGTTCACGGTGTCGGTCACGAACATCACGTCGTTCGAGGCGGCCGCCGCAGACAACGCCGACGCGCCCGCACCGTCGTTGATCGACGTCACCGTCCATCCCCACCCGGCGAACAGCGCGGCCAGCGCCGTGACCTTGGCGTTGGTCGAGGTCGTGCCGTCGGACGTGACCATCACGAGGTTCTTCGACGCTGCCGACGCAGTGCTCGCTGCCGAGAACTCCGACGTCGAGCCGAACGCCGTGCACGCGCCGGTGGTGCACTCGGTGGCGGTCATCGTGATGTCGCCGCCCGAGAGGATCCCGCTGTACGAGCCGGTGAAGGACTCGCTCCCCGAGCCGGTGTGGGCGATCTGGTGGAACCCGAGCGAGATCTCTCCCTCGCCGTTGCCCGTTGCGTCGTTGCCCGACGGATTGCGGAACGCCTCGACGAGGTAGTCGCCGGCCGGCACGTCGAGGTCGAAGTCGACGGTCGACACCGTCGTCCCGGTGATGACGGGGAAGTTGAGTCCGTCGTTGGGGCCGGAGTCGGTGTCGTTCGCGTCGTTGGCGGAAACACCGGCCCCGCCGTGATCGATGCCGAGCGCGCCGTTCGAATGGATCGAGTTGCCGAGGACGGCGTTGTCGTCGGACCCGTTCTCGAAGACGGTGACTCCCTCGTCGCCGTTGTGGGCGATCACGTTGCCCTCACCGGAAGAGATGCCACCGATCTGGAGGCCGTCGGTCGGTCCGAAGTTGATCGTGATGCCGTCGTCGTCGTTCCCGATCGGCGTCGTGCCGTCGGCACCGACACCGATGAAGTTGCCCGTGATGATCGACCCGTTCGATCCGAGGATCTGCATGCCCTCGCCCCCGTTGCCGGAGATCACGTTGTTCCGGATGACCGTGCCCGGCGAGTTGTTGAGGTCGACGCCCTCGTCCCCGTTGCCGCGATCGAGCAGACCGGTGACGTCCGTGCCGAAGTAGTTGCCCTCGATGACG
The DNA here is from genome assembly GCA_039198505.1 of Actinomycetota bacterium. Taxonomy (GTDB): domain Bacteria; phylum Actinomycetota; class Acidimicrobiia; order Acidimicrobiales; family Ilumatobacteraceae; genus Ilumatobacter_A. The sequence goes on from JBCCTP010000091.1 coordinate 1,901, forward strand.
TTGCCGCCCTGTTGATCGAGGATCCCCTCGCCGCCGTTCGCTGAGACGACATTGCGATCTCCGCTGAGCGGTCCGCCGATCGTGTTGTTGGTCGAGCCGCCTCGGATCGCAATGCCGTCGTCGGTGATTCCCGCAGCGGTGCTGCCGTCTGCCGCCAGACCGATCCAGTTGCCGGCGACCGTGTGACCGCCGGTTCCGTCGACGTTGACCCCGTCGTCCGGGAAGTCGCGGATCACGAAGCCGCGCAACTCCGAGTTGCTGCCGTCGATCGTGAACCCGTCGGCGCCGCCACCGGTTGCCGATCCATCGACGACCACGATCGGGTTCCCCGCCCATCCCGGTTGGGTCTGTGCGTCGATGCGAAGTGTGGCCGTGACGGTGGGGAGGGCCGATGCCACGGCGATCGTCCAGATTCCGCCGGAGTGGCCTGTCTCGGTCGCCGGCACGTCGAACGCGATCCGTTCGACGGCGCCGGGAGCGTTCGCCTCCTGGATCGCCGCTCTCAACGTGCACTCAGCGTCGCCGTTCGAGTTCGTCCCGCCGGTGCTGCACAACCCGTCGCCCGCCGATGTGTCGGCGCCGTCGCCGGTCGAGTTCACGACCAGGATGCCGGCGGCCCAGATCAGCGAGCGAGCGACGATCGCGTCGAGGTTCGGTCCCCAGCCGGACGTCGACGCGTTGGCCCACCCGCCGAGTACTCGACGTCCAGCTGCCGAGTTGGCCGAGTACATCGCCGATCCGGACTCGAACGTGACGAGGAACTTGTTGTCGGTGTCGGCGGTCTGTTCGATCAGCGGGACCGCTCCGGCCGGGAGCGGAACGACGTCGTCTCGCCAGTGGGAGTGGCTGATCGCGGACGGAGCGGTGGTCACGGTCCCGACCGAGAAGCTCGACGTGGGGAACACCGTGTTGTCGGCGATCCGCATCTGGGTCGTGTTGGTGAAGCCGGTCGAGTTCGAGGACCCGTACATCAGGATCTGCCAGTTCGACACGTCCTCGGCGACGACCCCGATCGCACGATCGCGGATCGAGGCGCCGACGGCGTTCGACGCCGTGTCGCTGATGTACATGACGTCCGCGGCGTCGGCGGCGGTCGTCAGGGCGGGAACACCGGCGTCGTCGTCGATGACGCTGACGCGCCACCCCTGGGACTCGAAGAATGTCCGTCGAGCGGAATCGTCCCCGGAGCCGACGCCACCGTCGCCGGTCACGAAGAGCAATCGCGGCCGGGGGTCGGTCTCCGACAGGGACGATGCCCAATCGAGGCTGCGCTCGACGAGGCTCTCCATGTCGGAGGTCCACAGCGCCTGGTCGGTCGCTCCCCAGCCGCCGAGGAGCCGCCGGTCGGCGGCGGTGTTGCTCGCGAACAGCGCGTCGCCGGCTTCGAACGTGATGAGGAACTCGTTGCTGGCGTTCCCGACTCGCTCGACCGGCACGACCGCAGAGGCGGGAAGTGGGCGGGCCGACGTGTTCCAGAAGCCGAGGCTGTCGCTTCCGGACAGCACGCTCAGGCTGCCGGTCGCGAACGTCGACGTGACGTACTGCGCGTCGTCGATCACATTGACCTGGGTCGCCGACACGGTGCTCACGGCGAAGCCCGAGTCGTAGGTCAGGTCACGCCAGGCCGCGGCGCCCTCGGAGACGATGCCGATGTCGAGTCCGCGGATGTCGCCGACACCGGTGAACAGGGTGTTCGAGACGTAGAGGACGTCGTGCGCGGCAGCTGCGGACGAGAGTGCCGCTGTGCCCGCGTCGTCGCCGTCGATGACCGTGACGGTCCACCCCAGACTCTCGAAGAACGCCTGCCGCGCGGCGTCGTCTCCGCCGGTCGTGGTCCCGTCACCCGTCGCGAACAGCAGGTTGCCCTTGCTCGCGCTCCCGCTGTTGAACTGCGTGATCAGTACCAGCGACGCGAGCATCGTCGCCAGGGCGACGACGACGCGCAGTGGATGTGACTCGGTGATCCGGCGTCGGCGCGTGCGCGGCCGAGGGTCACGGATCGGTCGGGGTGGTTGCCGACGAGCGGGGGGCGGTCCCTCTCTGGCCATCGCGGGCGGGTCGGATCAGGGCGAACCCTGGATCACGGGTTGTTGGCCGTCTGCTCGGCGAGGAACTCGAGCGTCGCAGTGGTCGTGACACCCTGGCCGACCGTGGCGGAGATCGGCAGGGTCACGTTGATGCACAGCACCTCGCTGGTGCCCGCGGTCAGGGTTCGGTCGCCGGCGTCGGCGCCCGTGGCAGCCGAGCCGATGATGGCGTCCGTCGACGTCGAGCCGAGCTGGCCGCTGTAGAGCGTGGTCCCGGTGGCCGTCCAGTTCGCATCGGTGCACGACGTGACGCCGCTCTTGATCGTGAGCACGAGCTCGGCGGCCAGCACGTCTTCCGTGGTCGTCGACTCGATCGCGTAGCGCAGGTCGATCGTTCCGTCGTTCGACACGGTGAGCGGCGCCGTGTCCTGGTCGCCGGGCACCATGGCCGTCGCCGAGACCACGGCCGTCGCCGGGGTGGCGTTGATGTCGACCGTGCCGGTGGTGAACGTGTTGTTCGTGACCGTCGCGGTGTCGGTGAACAGTGCGAGCGACGTGATCGTGAGTGCGCCGGCGGCGAGGAGAACGACCGCGGCCGACATCACCACGCGCAGCGGGGTGAGGGTGCGACGCCGGCGGCCGTCGGCGCGGGTCGCCGGGTCGGGTGCAGGAAAGGTGGTGGTCATGGTTCCGTGTCCTCTGATCGAGTGCGTTCCGCCGTGGAACCTCCTGAACTCCTCAGGTACTCGCCTTGTGGCAGTGCCATCGGCACCTCAAGACAGCGGCATGAGTGCGAGCGTCATGACTTGACGCTTCGTTGACGTTCAGCTGGTGCCGAGAACGAGATCGGCGTCGTCGCCCCAGACGCCCTGGGCGTCGGACTGGTCGATCGCCGTGGGGTTTCCCGCGTAGAGGAAGATCGTCGTGTCGCTCGTGTCGTCGAGCATCGGGATCCGTACCCAGGCGGTCAGATCGCCGGTCCCCGCGTTCCAGCTCTCGATGTGATGGTCGAGGCGGGTCACGCCGTCTGCCGCGGTCACCAGGAGGTCGTCGCCGTCGGCCTGCGCCGCGCTCCCCACCGCCGCATCGGTGAGGCGGACGAGGAGCGGATAGTCGGTGAGCGGCCCGGCCACCCGGTCGGCATCGACGACGACCGGCCACCGCGTCGACCACGTGCCTTGTTCGAACCAGGTCCCGCCGCTCGGCGATCCGGCGCTCACGGTCGCGCCGGGAGAGAGGAGCGCCGACGCGGTCAGCTCGATGTGCTCGGCGGTCCAGGCGGAGTCCGAGATCTGGGCGTGTCCGATGGTGCCGTCGAGCGTCGTCGATCCGGCCGCGTCGCCGCCGAGCACGACGGGGATCGGGCCGGGCTGGGCGAGGGACCCGGACGCCGGGAGGGTGGCGACCTCGGTGCCGTCGACGTGCAGTCGCAGGTCGCTCCGGTCCCAGGTGAGCGCCACGTGGTGCCACCCGCTGGTCGTGATCGTCCCACCGAAGAGGTTCAGCGGCGTCCCCCCGATGTCGACGGTGGCCTCGGGGATGCCGGTCGGCTCCACACGGATCTCGAACACCCCGCCCGCTGCGGGGTCACCTTGGCTGATGACGACCGCGTCGCTCGCGAGGGTGTCGGCTCGGAACCACACGCTCGCGGTGAACGGTGCGTCCGGGGTGACGAACGGCTGCGACTCGAGTCGGTCGAGCGAGCCGTCGAGGGACGCTCCGGCGCCCTCGGTCGTCGTCGCCGCTGCAGTGTCGCCCAGTGCCACGCCGTCGCGCTGGCTCACGCTCTCGTCGTCGAGCGCGGGGTGATCGGTCGTGGGGTCGGCCGCGAGCAGCCAGGCGGCCCGGTCGTCGGCCCACAGTGCCCGGGGATCGGCCTGGTCGGGTGCGCCGGCCGAGCCGTAGTAGAGGTGGATCTGGGTGGTCGCACCGGCTGCCACGTTCGGGACCCGCACCCACGCGGTCAGCGTGTCGGACCCCGGATCCCACGTCTCGATCTGGTGAGCGAGCACGGTCGTGCCGTCGGCTGCGGTGAACCGGACGTCGGCCGCATCCGGCTGCAGGTTGGCGGTGAGGTCGGCGTCGGTGACCCGCACCGGAACGGTCGGATCGCTGACCGGCGCCGCCAGTCCGGTCCCGTCGACGTCGATGACGATCCGTCGGGTCCAGGGGTCGTCGTCGTACCAGGCGGTGCCGCCCGTCCGGTCCTCGAAGATCCCGAGGGTCCCGTCGTCGAACCCCTCGACGGCGAGCCAGACGTTCTCCGGATCCTCGAGTGGCGGCGCCGGCGCGTCGTCACCGAAGTACAGCCAATAGCTCACCGTGTCGTCGGCGGCGATCGCCTCCTGGGTGCGGAACCAGAAGGTGGTGTCGGCAGCGTTCCATGCGGCGTCGTCGTCGAGGACGCGATCGAGTTCCGTCCACGACACGCCGTCGTGGCGCCAGACCCTCAGGTCGCTGCCGTCGCTGAGCGAGAGACCCTCGGTCACGAACGACGCATGGTCGAACGTGAGGGGGGTCGTGTAGCCGGTGGGGGTCACGACCGAGCCGGCACCCACGTCGATCCGGCGACGGAAGGGTGCGTCGAGATCGGCCCAGTTCGGACCGTTCCAGGTGATCACCTGCCAGGCGAACGACGCCTCGCTGGTGGTCGAGTCCCTGCGGACCTCGACGGTGCGCTCGTCGAGGAGCACGAAACGTCCCGACGCCTCGCCCACCGTGTCGTCGGCGAGGTGCGCCGTGGAACCGCCGCTGAGGCCGCCGCCCAGCATCGCCGTCGACGTGACCGTCGAGCGGCTCGGTTGCACGGGCGGGATCGAGACCGTGCCGACCGACTCGGTCCCTGCGAGATCGATGACGCCGTGCCGCACCGTGGTGCCGTCGGCGAACTCGACGACCTGCACGACCACCTCGAGCTCGCCGTTCACGACCGAGCGGGACAGCTCGACGGTGTCCCCGTCGACCAGTCGGGCGCGCAACGTGCGGTCACCGATGTTGATCCCCCCGCTCTCGTAGCGGGCGGACACGAACACCGCGGTCGACGTCGGCGTCACCGTCGTCGGGATCGGCACGTTGACGACCGAGTCCGTCCCGGTGACGGATGCGGCGATCTGCTGGGTGACGATGTCGCCGCCGTCGAACGTGATGACCTGCCACGAGAACGGGGACGCGACGTCGGGTGGCGACCCGCCGGTGATCCGCAGATTCGTCGAGCTCGTCAGCTCGATCGCCGCCGTGTCGGCTCCACCGAACGCACCGGATCCCGCTTCGGTGCCCTGACTCAGCAGCGCGAACGACGATGACGGCTCGACCGACGAGATCGGGATGTCGATCTGCGAGGCGACACCGTCGAAGAACTCGGTCCCACGCTGCACCGAGACGCCGCAGTCGTACTCGACCACGGACCACTCGATCACGATGTCGGCCGGTGGGGTGTCGTTCGTGTTCCGGACGAACTCGATCGTGTTCGCGGACGCGAGTCGGCCGGCGACCATCGACTCGTCGGGTTCGTCGCTGTCGCTCGATGTCGACATCAGGAGGAAGCTGCGCGAGGGATCGACGACGGTGATCGGGACGACGTCGGTGCCCGCCGTGTCGTTCGTGTGCTGGCCCGTCTGGACCGATCCGAGTCGTGCGTCGAAGCACGGACGCGTGGAGAAGGCGTTGGCCGCGACCGAGTCGACACCGGTGTAGAGCGCATAGACGATCGTGCCGGTCACCGCGAACGCGCCGGTCGCCACCAGCGCCGCTGCGGTCTGCTTGCGGCGTCGTGCGACGACGACGCTCTGCGGGGTCGGAGGCGGAGGGGGTGGAGGGATCCACCCGGGCTCGGGCGGCACGAGACTCTCGCCGGGCTTCCAGATCCGGCGGAGCGCGAGGAACACCAGTCCACCGAACACACCGATCAGCAGCGTGAGACCGATGATCGGTGACCGGACGCTCAGCAGCCAGTCGCCGGCCTTCGGAACGACCCAGCGTGCGGTGAGCTCCTCCTCGCCCAGCCGATACGGGACCGGGTCGATGTCGGGATTCGCGTCCCCGCGCGTCACGGCGACCATCCCGGTCGGCTGTTCGGCGAGATCCACGACGCGGTGCGTCACCGTGGATCGCCCGTCGGTTCGCATCACGAGGACGTCGCCCACCTCGACCGTCGTGTCGGGGCGCGCGACCACGAGGCTGCCCGGCGGGGCGGACTCGCCCATGCTCCCGGTCGTGATCACGATCGGTCGGTAGCCCTGGACCGCGGCGACGACGACCGCGACGACCGCAACGCACACGACACCGGCGCAGGCGCCCAGCACGCCACGCAGCAACAGCCGGACGGCGCGTCGGGGACTCACGAGTCGCCGTCCGCGTTCGGACTCGGATCGAGCTGTTCGGCGTCCGCGATGAACGAGTGGCGCAACGTCACACCCTGCACCGAGTTGGGCGCGTCGAGGGCGAGCGTCGCCTGCATGCAGAGGACGTCGCTCTCACCGATTCGGAGGATGCGGTCTCCCGCATCTCCCCCGGTTCGGCTGTTGCCGCTGATGAAGCGTCCGTCGACGAGTTCCGCGCCGCCGATCGTGAGACCGTTCGACGCGGCGCGTGGGCACGGTTGGCCGGCCTCGACCCAGATGAACTGCCAGGTCATCCACGGTGCGAGTGCGCGTGCGTCGGCGCCGCTCGCCGCACCGACCCGGACCGAGTATCGAAGGTCGAGCGTTCCCGCATTGGTGAACTCGATCGTGCCGGTCGCCGTGTCGCCGGGCGCGAGATTCTGAGCCACGATCGGAACCGTCCGATCGCCCGGCTCGATGTCCAGTCGGGCGGCCGTCAGCCGGTTGCGGCCGAGTCGTTCGTCGTCGGCGAAGTTGGCCGCGCCGTCCTGCGCACGGAGGGCGACGAAGACCGCGGGCCCGGCCATCACCAGCACGATGAGGGCGACGAGTGCGATTCGCCGGACCGGTCGCGTCCAGGAGGTGTCCCCGTCCTGTGGCGGGGTGCCGGACGCCGGCGGTGTGGACAGGACCTCGGTGGTCACGACGGGACCGCTTCCCACACGAAGTCGACGGTCCCCGATCGTCCCGCCGCCTCGGCTTCGTCGGCCAGATCGAACGTGTAGCGGAACGATGTGGTCTCGTTCTCGTTGCGGAACTCGCCGAGTTGGACCTCGTCGTCGACGAGGTCGTCGAGTCGCCCGACGAACACCTCCTCCTCGGGCACGAACCCGTCGCACGCATCGAAGGCACCGTTGTCGCCGCGCTCGATCACGATCTCGACGAACTCGGCGATGTCGCCGTCGGCTTCGGCGCTCAGTGAGAACGACACCGGCAGGACCGTGCCGGTGTACTGCACGGTGATGCACTGCGTGACCGGCCGTCCGGGGGCCATGTCCGCGAGCTCGACGAGAGAGCGTCCGCCATCGTCGTCCTCCAGCGTGATCGTGCCGGTCTCGATCTCCGACGTGACGGCCGTGCCCCGGCGGACGAGGGCGCTCGACGACGTCGAGACCACGAGGGTGGCGACCGCCAGCGCCGAGACCGCAGCGGCGAGAGCCTGCGCGGTCGATCGGTCGACACGCCGACGCAGAGCCCCGCGCGGGTCCTCGGGAGCCTCCCGTTCGTAGGTGGCGAGATCGCGTGCCATCAGCCGAGCCGCCCCTCGGCGCTGGGTGGCGGCAGTGCGCCGTCAGCCGGTCTGTCGGGGCGCGTGACCCCGCGCGGTCGGGCCTGCGGCGCCGGCTGGCGTGCCCCGGTCGGCAGCAGCGGGAGATCGTCGTCGAACGGGTCGACGTGCACCATCGAACTCGGATCGACGAACGGCGTGGTCCAGTCCGGCGACACCGACGCGAGCGGGTCGACCGTGGGATCCTGTCCGAGCTCGGCGAGGATCCGCTCGGTCACCTCGTCGCCCGACAGCGGCTCGGCGAGGTGGTAGCCCTGGGCCAGCCAGCAACCGGCGCGCACGATGGCGTCGAGGTGCTCAGCGTTCTCGATTCCCTCGGCGATCACGGTGTGCCCGATCCGCTCGCTCAGCTCGACGATCGACTCCAACACCAGTCGATCGGTCCGGGAACGCAGCGAGTTGACCACGAGTCGCCGGTCGAGCTTGACGCCGTCGATCGGGAGCTCCTGGAGGTAGGTCAGCGACGTCGTGCCTTCGCCGAAGTCGTCGAGCAGCAGCCGCACACCCATGGTCTGCAGGTCCGACATGTTCGACTTCGCCGTCTCGGTCACCGGTGTCACGACGCGCTCGCTGATCTCGACCACCACGTTCTCGGTCGGGATACCGGCGTGCTTCGCCGCCGTCGCCACGTTGCCGGGCAACGCGGACGTGCTGAGTTCCTCGGGTGATGCGTTGACCGCGACGAACAGGTCGAGCTTGCCGGTCCGTCGACGCGCCTCGGCGACCCACTCGCACGCCCGGAACACGATGTGTCGGTTCAGGCGTTCGGCGAGCTCGGCGTTGCGCGCGGTCTCGATCGCCTCGCCGGGCGGAATCGACCCGTACGTCGGGTGCACCCAGCGGAGCAGTGCCTCGGCCCCGACGATGCGGTGTCGGCCGGTGACGTCGACCACGGGCTGGAGCGCGACCCCGATCGTGCCGGCCTCGAGGTCGCGGCGGATGTCGTTCGCCAGTTCGGCGCGGCGGTCGGCGGCGGCGTCGAGCTCGGGGTGGTACACCTCGAGGGGTCCGGGTCCCGGTCCGTGCTTGGCCTCGTACATCGCCACGTCGGCCCGGCGGATCAGTTCGGCGCTCTCGATGTCGTCGCCGCCGTGCGCGATGCCGATGCTCGCGGTCACGTGGACGGTGTCGTCGTTGGTGCCGAACGGCTTCGCGATCGAGGTCGCGATGTCTCTCGCGAGCGTGATCGTGTCGTCGTCGTCGACGTCGGTGAGGAGGACGGTGAACTCGTCACCCCCGAGCCGGGCCACCAGGCCGGTGCTCGGTGTCGCGGCGCGCAAGCGCTCCGCGACGTGCCGCAGCAGGAGGTCGCCGACGTCGTGTCCGAGACGGTCGTTGACCGGCTTGAACCCGTTGAGGTCGAGGAACAGCACCGTCGGCCGGCGGCCGTGCGACTGCACCTCGTGGAGACGGTGCAGCATGTTGGCACGGTTCGGCAGTCCGGTCAGGGCGTCGTGGAGCGCCTGGTGTTCGAGCTCGTCGTGGACCGCGGTGATCTCGGTCATCAGCTGGTCGTTCTGGAGCGCGACCGAGGCCTGCCCCGCCAGGAGGCGGAACGCCTCGACGTTCTCGGGTCCCATCGGGTCACCGACGTCGACCGCGGCGCGCAGCACGAGACGGCGTCCGTCGTGTTCGCTGACCACCTGGGCGACGAGCGCCGACAACTCGTAGGCCGCGAGCGCCTCCGCGTCGTCGGCGTCCGGGTCGTCGTCCGTGATGATGACGCCTCTCAGCTGGACGTCGGCGTCGCGAAGACCGCTGGCCGCGTCCCCAGGGTGGGGGAGCGGGTCGCCGGCCACCACTCTCCACCCGGTCCGGTGGTCGTCCATCACGAGGTCGGCGCGTCGGAATCCGAGCGAGCGAACCCCGGAGAGGATCGCGTCCACGTGCCCGCCGTCGAGTCGGACGACGTCGCGGCCGACGTCGGCGACCCGGGCCAACAGGTCGCTGCGTTCGACCGCCTGTCCGGTGGCCTTCTGCCAGGTCGACACCTCGCCCAGGAGCTGCTCGGCGAGGTAGGCGGCCGGGATGACGAAGAGGAACAGGACGCTGAGCTGGTCGAGCTGTTGTTCGAGTTCGTCGAGCGATTCGATCGACGACACGCTGTTCGACGCCCAGATCTCGAACGAGAGCGCGACCGTCGTCAGCGCCATCCAGTGGATGAGCGCGCCGACGAGTCGGAACCGGACGGCGGCCTCGATGATCGGCAGCGCGAACAGGACCCAGCTGAAGCCGCCCGATTCGTTCATCGTGACGAGCACGATCACGAGGAGGCTGTCGATGACCAGCTCGATGAGCGCGCTCGTGTGCTCGCTGCTCTCTCGTCGCCGCGAGATCGTGCCGAACAGGTTCGTCGCGAGCAGCGTGGCGACCGCCGCGATCGTGACCCACGTCGTCGGATCCCGGGCGTCGATCAACTCGTCGCCGGACATCATCAGCTGCCCGACGATGAGGATCGCGGTCAGCACTCGAACGCGCTGGATGCCGACGCGAGCGATCGAGACCGGCGCAGGGATGTAGTCGTCGCTGCGTCGTCGGCGGAGGGCGCGCTCCGCCGCCATCGCGGTCCCGACCATGCCGGCGGCGGTGAGTGCCGCCCACCCGACGAAGGCGGGCCACTGACCCTGTTGCGCCCAGATGATGGGAA
>JBCCTP010000092.1:0-12083 GCA_039198505.1 Actinomycetota bacterium
CCGCTCGAGGCCGACCCACCACGGACCGACCCGCCCCATGAGGTCGTCCCGCCGCCTCCGCCGGCGACGACCCCCGACGCCCCGCCGGCACCACCCCCCGCTCCACCGCGGTCGGCTCCTCCGGCCCCTGCGCCGACGACCGCGGTCCCGCCGTCGCCTGCGATCCCCGCCGCGACTCCGATCACGCCGTCGCGACCGCCCACCCCGCCCGCCACCGAACGACCCGCGACCAACACTGCGCCACCAGCGCCACCCGCTCCCGCACCGACGCCGACACCGACACCGACGCCGTCCGAACCGACGGAACCGCCGGGTCCGGCGTCGCCGCCCCCGGTCACCCGAACGCCCGACGTCGCGTCGGCGCCGACGGTCCGCCGCGCGGCCACGCCAGCGACCGATCGCCGACCGTCCCGCGACACCGAACGACCTCCTCGATCGTTCTTCGACCGCGAGTCCCCCGCCGGCCGCTGGCGGCGGGCGATGGCGGTCGGACTCGGGGTCTACGTCCTGTCGCGACTGTGCGTCATGGCCGGCGCCATGGTGCGGGCGTCGCAGCTCGCCGTCGACGCTCGCTCCGACGGCGAGCCCGAGCAGAGCGCCCTCACGACGCTGACCCAGGTCCTCACCTCGTGGGACGGTCGGTGGTACCTCGAGCTCGTCCGCACCGGATACCCCGACTCGATCCCCGCCGACGTCACCTTCGACGACCTCGAGGCGCGGGCGGCGTTCTTCCCCATGTACCCGGGCGCAGTCCGCCTCGTCGACACGGTGCTCCCCGGCGGCGACACGTTCGCGGCGCTCTTCGTCAACTTCGTGCTCGGCGCGATCTCCGTCGTGATGATCGGGATCCTCGCCCGCCAGGTGTTCCCCGACGGCGTCGCCGCCCGGGCGATGACGATCTACGCGATCTTCCCGGGGTCGTTCGTCCTGTCGTTCGCCTACTCCGAGGCGCTGCTCATCGTCTTCGCTGCCGCGTGCCTGCTCCTGCTCATGGACGAACAGTGGCTCCTCGCCGGATTCGCCGGAGCGATCGCGACCGCCACCAGACCCAACGGCATCGCCGTGGTCCTCGCATGCCTCGTCGCGGCGCTCCCGGTCGTGTGGAGCCGACGCGAATGGCGACCCCTCCTCGCCGTCGCGATCGCCCCACTCGGCTTCGTCGCGTTCCAGCTGTACGTCGACGACGTCGCCGGCGAACGAGGCGCCTGGTTCCGGGTGCAGCGCGAGGCGTGGGACGAGGGAACGAGTTTCGGGTGGACCGCCGTCGAGTCGGCCCGCGAGTTCCTCTCCGATCCGTTCCAATCGCCCGCGCCCGGGCTCACGGTCGTCAGCTTGATCGTGCTCGTTTTCATGGGCTGGTGTGCGTGGAAGGTCCGACTGCCGCTCCCCTGGGTCGCCTACTCCGCGGTGGTCGTTGCGCTGATGCTCGTTCCCGAGACCGTGACCGCCCGGCCTCGCTTCGTCTTCACGGCCTTCCCGCTGTTCATCGCCGTCGCCGCCTGGTGGCCCGAACGGGTGCGCACCGTCCGCACCACGCGCTCCGGGGGAGGCCACGTCGAACGCTCCACGTCCGAGGACGACCGCGCCTCGGTCGACCGGGTCGGCTGGGACGCGGTCGTCCTGCTGTGTGGGGCGGGCCTCGTCACGCTCACGGCCCTCTACGCGGTCTTCGGCGCCATCCCGTGATCCGCACCCTCGTCGTCGTGCCGACCCACGACGAGGCCGACAACGTCGGCGAGGTCCTCGACCGCGTCACTCGCGCGGCACCCGAGGCCGACGTCGTGGTGATCGACGACGCGTCGGTCGACGACACCCGGGCGATCGTGCGATCGCACGTCGACGCCCGCGAGCCCGGTCGGGTCCGACTCGTCGAGCGCGACCTCAAGCACGGGCTCGGCGACGCGTACCGGCACGGCTTCGGCATCGCCCTGGCCGAGGGCTACGACGCAGTGGTCGAGATCGATGCCGACCTGTCCCACGACCCGGCCGTGCTCCCGACCATGCTCGATCTCGCCGGCCGGGGCATCGACGTGGTGATCGGTTCGCGGTACGTACCCGGTGGCTCCGTGATCGGGTGGCCACGTCGCCGGACGTGGCTGTCGCGCTGGGGGAACCGGTACGCCGCGATCGCGCTCGGGCTCGCGATCAACGACGCCACGGCCGGGTATCGCGTCTACCGCACCGACACCCTCCGACGACTCGAGACCGACTCGGTTCGCGCCGAGGGGTACGCGTTCCAGATCGAGATGACCTACCGAGCGGTCGTCGCCGGATGCAGCGTGGTCGAGGTGCCGATCACGTTCCGCGACCGAGTTGCGGGAGAGTCCAAGCTCGACCGCGGGATCGTCGGCGAGGCGTTCCGACTCGTGACCACCTGGGCGATCACCGACGCCGTCACGCTTCGCCGCCGCCGACGGGCGTACCGCTTCCACGACTGACCCGAGACGTCTGGTGTCGGACGCCGACGGTCTCACTCGTCGTACGAATGCACCTCGGGCGTGCGACACCGTTCGGCGACCGATCGCTAGCATCCCGACGTCATGTCGGACCGGGGGCACGCAGCGTCGACCGCCGTCGGTCGATTCGCCGACGTCCTGCTCGCCGACGACCTGCCTGCTCTCCCCGCCGACCGACGAGCCGACACCGTCGCACTGATCGAACGACGCATCGAACGACTGCCGTCGGTGACGCGGTTCGGCGTCCGCGTCATCTCGTTCGCGATCGATGCGGTCACCCGCATTGCGGGATCCGACCGGGCGCTCCGACTCGCCACCGGTGTCGGACTGCCGCTCCTGGCCGAGTACCCCCGCCTCGTGCGCTCGCTGGGGTACGCCCACGTGTGGGAGACATGGCCGGCCACGGACGTCGACGGAGGTCCGGTGTGAGCGTCCACCACGACTGCGAGGTCCTCATCGTCGGTTCCGGGGCCGGTGGGGCCACCACGGCCGCCGTTCTCGCCGAGGCCGGTCACGACGTCCTGGTCGTCGAGGAAGGACCCTGGGTCGAGCAGGGGTCGGTCACCCCCTTCTCCCTCGACCAGATGGACCGCCAGTACCGAGCCGGCGGCGTGACCGTGGCGCTCGGCCTCCCGTCCATCGCCTACACCGAGGGTCGATGCGCCGGGGGCGGCACCGAGGTCAACAGCGGTCTGTATCGCCGACCGCCCGAGTCGACGCTCGACACATGGCGCCGCCGGTACCGCATCCTCGACTTCTCGACCGACGCGATCCTGGGCATCTGCGAGGAGGTCGAAGCCGAACTCACGGTGCAAACGGTGCCGGGCCGACACACGGCGGCGAGCGACATCCTCCGCCGCGGCGCCGCGGCACTCGACTGGCAGCACGAGGAGATCCCACGCTGGATGACCTATCCCGAGGGGGCGGGTGCGGCCGAAGGACAGCGCCAGAGCATGACGCGCACGTACCTGCCACGGGCGGTACGCGCCGGCGCCCGACTGATGTGCGACCACCGGCTCGTCCACCTCGAACGGTCGGGCCGCCGGATCACCGGAGCCCGCCTCACCGACCTCGCCGCCGACGGTCCCGGCGACGTCACGGTGTCGTGCCGGACCGCCATCGTCTGCGGTGGTGCGATCCAGACGCCGGCGATCCTGCAACGCTCCGGGTTCCGCCATCGCATCGGTTCCACGCTGGCCGTGCACCCCACGGTGAAGCTCGCCGCCCGCTTCGGCGAACGGTCACCGGGGGGCGTGAACACCCCCGACGACGTGTCCGTCTTCCAGGTGAAGGAGTTCGCCCCCGATCTGTCGTTCGGCGGGTCGGCGAGTCATCCCGGGCTCGTCGCGCTGGCGTTGACCGACAACTGGCGCGACATGGGCGAGGCCGTGACCCGGTGGCCCGACGTGGCGATCTACTACGCCGCGATCACCAGCGAGGGCCGGGGCCGCGTGCGGGCGATCCCGGGCGTTCGCGATCCGCTCGTCACGTATCGGCTGACCGGGCGCGACCGTTCCCTCCTGGGCCAAGGTCTCGGACGCCTCGCTCTGACGATGCTCGAAGCGGGGGCTGACGAGGTCTACCCGTCGTTTCGCGGCGCTCCGATCGTCCGCGACCGCCGGGACCTCGCCGACATGAACACGGCCTTCAACGCCATGTCGGCCAGCGTGATGACCGTGCATCTGTGCTCGACCGCGCCGATGGGAGACGACGAACGACGCTGCGCGACTGACAGCCACGGTCTCGTCCACGGCGCCGACAACCTGTACGTCAACGATGCGGCGCTGCTCCCCGAGGCGCCGGGTGTGAATCCTCAGGCGTCGGTGATGGCGGTCGCCATCCGCAACGCCCGACGCTGGTGCGACCGGAACTCATGACATCGTTCCGGGATCCTCCCGACGTCACCGTCGTCACCGGCGCGGCGGGGTGGCTCGGCACCGGCCTGCTCGCCGGGCTCGGCCCGGGCGGCGCGCACGAGCGCACCGGTGAGATCCGGGCGTTCGTGCGGACCGGTGACGCGCTGCGGGTCGACGTGCCGGCGTGGGTGCTCCACGGAGACGTGTCCGACGCCGCGTCGGTCGCTTCGCTGTTCGAGGGGATCTCGTCCGACGCCGTGGTCGACGTGATCCACGCCGCCGGCGTCATCCACCCCACGGCCGGAACCGACGAGTTCGACGCCGTGAACCATCTCGGGACCCGCCACGTCGTCGACGCCGCTCGCGCGCACGGAGTTCGCCGACTGGTCCACGTGTCGTCGAACAGTCCGTTCGGCACCAACGCCGCACGCAGCGACAGGTTCCGCAACGACGAGCCGTACCACCCCTACCTCGGGTACGGGTGGTCGAAGATGCACGCCGAACTCGCGGTCCTCGACGCCGTCGAGCAGGGACTCGACGCGGTGATCGTGCGGCCACCGTGGTTCTACGGGCCGCATCAACCGGAGCGACAGACGACGTTCTTCACGATGGTCCGCACCGGACGGTTCCCCGTGCTCGGCGACGGCGGGCAGCGGCGCTCGATGTCCTACATCGACAACCTCGTGCAGGGCATCGTTCGCGCCGAGCTCGTGCCGACCGAACCGGGACGCGCCTGGTGGATCGCCGACGAGCGCCCGTACACGGTCCGCGAGATCGTCGACACGGTCGGCGACGCACTGCGGGCGGAGGGACACGAGGTCACACCGAACCGCGTGCGACTGCCGGCGCTCGCCGGATCGGTCGCGGAACGCATCGACCGCCTGCTCCAGGACCGCGGCCGCTACCACCAGCAATTCCACGTGCTGGGCGAGATGAACAAGACGATCGCCGTCGACGTGTCGGCGGCGCGGCGAGAGCTCGGCTACGCGCCCGAGATCGAGCTGTACGAGGGGATGCGACGCAGCATCCGCTGGTGCCGCGAGAACGGGATCGAACTGTGACCCGCTATCTCGTCACGGGTGGCAGCGGCTACTTCGGGCTCCGTCTCGTCGAGCTGCTCGTCCACGCCGGGCACGACGTCTGCGTCCTCGACCTGAACGACGCCGACGACCGTCCCGGCTCGACCGACATCGTGCTCGGCGACATCCGCGACCCGGCGACCGTTCGGTCAGCAGTCGGAGGTGTCGACGTCGTGCTCCACAACGTCGCCCAGGTGCCACTCGCTCGCGATCCGCACCTGCTCCGAACGGTCAACGTCGACGGCACGCGCCTGCTCCTCGAGGCCGCCGCGGACGCCGGCGTCGCGAAGGTGGTGCACACGTCGTCGAGCGCCGTGTTCGGGAAGCCCGACACCAACCCGGTCCTGCCCGAGACCGTCCCCGCTCCGATGGAGGCGTACGGCCACGCCAAGCTCGCCGCCGAGTGGGCGTGTCTCGACGCAGCCCGGCACGGGCTCGACGTCTCGATCGTGCGGCCGCGCACGATCCTCGGCCACGGGCGCCTCGGGATCTTCGGGATCCTGTTCGACTGGATCGCCGATGGCTGCGACCCGATCGTCCTGGGAGACGGCACCAACCGCTACCAGTTCGTGCACGCCGACGACCTCGCCGACGTCTGCATCCGCGCGGGCGATCGCGAGGGCCCCGACGTCTTCAACGTCGGCACCGATCGTTTCGGCACGATGCACGACACCCTGGCCGATCTGTGTGACCACGCCGGGACGGGCGCCGAGGTCCGACGCGTCCCGGCCGGGCCGGCGTCGATCGGCATGCGGGTCGCCGCCGGTCTCGGGGTGGCGCCGTTCGCTCCGTACCACTGGATGATGTACGCCGAGTCGCTCTGGTTCGATCTCGACCATCTCGCCGACCGACTCGACTGGACCCCGTCCTGGTCGACGGCCGACATGTTCGCCCAGAGCTACGACTGGTTCGTGGAACACCGAGACGAGACCGACGACGCCGACCGGTCACACCATCGCCGAACGGCGCGCCAGGGCGTGCTGTCGTTGCTGAAGCGGACCTCGCGAGTCCTCCCTCGGGCGCGATGAGTTCGACCGGGACGTCCGACGACTCGGTCGAGGCACCCGGTCCGTTCTCCGTCCAGATCGTCGCCCTGCTCCGCCGACGGTCGACCGCCGCGTCGGTGGTGATCCTCGCTGCGCTCGCCTACCTCCCTGCGCTCACCGCGTCGCCCGGTCGCATGCCGAGCGACTCGAAGTTGTTCGTGTACCTCGACCCGGGTCGGTTCCTCGCCGATGCCGCGGGTTCGTTCGATCCCCGCTGGTACGCGGGCTGGGTGCCCCACCAGCACGTCGCCTACCTCTGGCCGACCGGCCCGTGGTTCTGGTTCTTCGAGACATTGGGCGTGCCCGATTGGATCGCTCATCGGCTGTGGGTCGGCACGCTCCTCGTGTCGGCGGGCCTCGGCGTGCGCTGGCTGGCCCGCACACTGGGTCTCCCGGTGATGGCCGCCCTCGTCGCCGCGATCGTGTACCAGCTCTCGCCGTACGTGCTGCCGTACGTGTCGCGCACGTCGGTGCTGCTCCTCCCGTTCGCCGGACTCGGCTGGATCGTTGGGTTCGCAGTGCTCGGCACGAGACGACCGGACCAGCGATGGCGCTTCCCGGCGGCGATCGCCTTGGTCGTCCTCACCGTCGGTGCGGTCAACGCGACCGCACAGCTGATGATCGTCCCGGCGCCGGCGCTGTGGCTCGTCCACGCCGTGTGGAGTCGTCTGACCACGTGGCGACGGGCCCTCGCGTTCGCGGTCAGGACCGCGGTGCTGTGTGCCGGCGTCTCGCTGTGGTGGGTGGCGATGCTCCTCGTGCAGGGCCGCTACGGCGCCGACGTCCTGGAGTACTCCGAGTCGCTCGGATCGGTGTCGTTCACCTCGACGTCGACCGAGGTCGTGCGCGGTCTCGGATACTGGCTCTTCTACGTGCGCGACGCGTTCGCCGCGACCACGACGGCGTCGATCGACCACCTCGCGTCCGGACGGACGGTGCTCGTCGGCTTCGTTCTCGTCTCGGTCTGCGTGGCGGCGATCGTGGTGGCTCGGTGGCCCCACCGCCGGTTCACCGCGCTGCTCGTCGGTGTCGGCACCGTGCTCGCCGTCGGAGCTCACCCCCTCGACGACCCGTCGCCGCTCGTCGACGCGCTGGTGCCCGACACCGAGAGCGGGCTCGCGCTGGCGTTGCGCAGTTCGACACGAGCCGTTCCGGTCCTGGTCCTGGGCCTGGCACTCGCGGCCGGGGCACTCGCCGCCGGCGCCGGCCGACTCCATCGTCCGCGTCCGGCGATGGCGCGCCTCGTCGTGTCGGTCGGGATCGCGGCGCTGGCGGTCCTCAACCTGCCGGCGCTGTGGCAGGGGGGATTCGTCGATCCAGCGCTCGAGCGGGATCAGGATCCACCGGACGCCTGGCTCGAGGCCGCCGCCGACCTCGACGGACGAGCCGACGGGTATCGGGTCCTGCAGCTTCCCGGCGCCGAGTTCGGTGCGTTCGCGTGGGGGTACACCGTCGACCAGCCGCTGCCGTCGCTCACCGAGCGGCCGCTGGTCACCCGCGACCTCCTGCCGCTCGGGAGCGCCGCGGCGATGGACCTCGCGTTCGCCCTCGACGACCGGGCGCAGGAGGGCTCCATCGAGTCGTCGTCGATCGCTCCGGTCGCGCGTCTGCTCGGGGTCGACACCGTCTGGCTCGCCGGCGACGTCGACGTCGCACGGTTCCGCCTCGCCCGCCCCGAAACGGTCCGGGACGTCGTGGCCGCAGCGTCCCCGACCGTCGGGTCGACACCGTTCGGCGCGCCGGTCGAGATGGTCCCGTCGATCCCGCTGATCGACGAGGAGGCGCTCGCCGACGCTCGTGTCGGGTCACCGATCCCGCCGGTCGAGCTGTTCGACGTGCCCGACCCCGTCCCCACGGTCCGCGTGAAGGACGAGGTCGTCCTGGTGTCGGGCTCGGGCGACGGGCTGATCGACGCCGCGGCGGCCGTTCTGATCGACGGAACGGAATTGATCGTGTACACCGCCACCGCCGACGTCGCTCCCGAGTCACTCGACACCGCGACGCGCCTGATCGTCACCGACTCGAATCGCGACCGAGCGCACCACTGGCGAAGCTCGCAGGACGTGGTCGGATTCACCGAGTCGGTCGCCGACACATCCGACCTCCTCCGGTTCGAGGCGGCCGATCAGCGACTTCCGGTCTTCGGCGACGAGCCGGCGGACCCGATGACCCAGACGGTGTCGGTCCAGGACGGGCCCGTAACCGCCCGCGCCACGTCGTACGGCGAGCCGTTCGCCTACCTCCCGGAGCACCGCCCCGTGATGGCCATCGACGGCGACCCCGCGACGGCCTGGCTCGTCGCCGACCGGTTCTCGGCGGTCGGGGAGCGCATCGAGCTGACCGTCGGCGGCGATGCACGACCGCCCGCGACCGGGCTGACCCTGCAGCAACCGGCGACGCCGCCGGGATCACGTGCGATCGCCACCGTGGGCATCGACGACGGGTCGGGGACCCCGTTCGACGTCGCGCTCGACGACCGCTCGTTCACACCTCCCGGCCAACCGGTCGAACTGCCGGGAGGCGGAGGCGGGGGCGACACGATCTCGATCGAGATCGTCGCCACCACCGATCCACAGCCGCCGATCGGTGATGCGATCGGCGCCGTCGGGTTCGTCGAGATCGGCGTGGTGGTCGACGGCACTCCCCTGCCGCCGACGATCGAGTGGATCCGGCCGCCGCACGACGCGCTCCTCGGCGATGACCTCGACTCCACGTCGGGCACGCGTCTCCCGCTCGATCTGGTCTTCAGTCGACTGCGCACGCAACCGACCGATCGGTGGCGAGACGACCCCGAGCCGGTGCTCCGACGCGAGTTCGAGCTCCTCGGCGAGCGGTCGTTCGACCTCGATGCGACGATCCGCCTCGACGCACGCGCGTCCGGCTCGGTGCTGGCCGAGTTGCTCGGTGACGGTCCCTCCGACCGGGTTCGCCTGGTCGGAGCACCGGGTGCCCGAGCGGCGGCGGCGTTCGACGGTGATCCGTCGACGTCCTGGATCACGCCGTTCGGTCGACCCGCTGGTTCGACGATCGACGTGCGCGGATCGGGGCGGACCGACCGGCTCCGCATCGCGCAGCCGGTCGAGCGCGCGGAGCGGTTCTCGACGATCCGCTCGATCGAGGTCCGTGACGCCGCAGGTGCCGAGGTGGTCCCCCTGGACCCCGACGGATTCGTCACGACGAGTCGTCCCTACGACGTCGCCACGATGCTGCTCACGATCGCCGAGATCGATCAGACGACGACCGTCGACCGGCGGTTCGGCGAGACGATCGTCGTCCCCGCGGCCATCAGCGACGTCGATCTCGGCGACGGGGTCGCGCCGTCGGTCGCGTCGGACGACGAGCTCCTCGATCTCGGCTGCGTTCCGCTGCTCTCGTTGGACGGCGAGCAGGTCTCGGTCGAGATCGTCGCCACGGTCGGCGAGCTGCTCTCCGGCGAGCCGGTCTCGGCTCGCGGGTGCGACGGTCCGTTCGTCCTCGGAGGCGCCCACCGCATCGCCGGTGTCTCGGCGGCGTCGACCGGCCTCCACGTCGACCGCGTCGTCCTCCGCTCGGATGCCACGGCCGACGTCGACGATGTCTCGTCGAGGGACGCGACCGACGATGCGCCGGCGGCCGAGCGGATCGATCCGACCGAGACCGCACTCGTCGAGACGAGTCGGTTCGAACGGCGCATCGACGTCCCACCGTGTCCCGATGGCTGCTGGGTCGTGGTCGGTGAGGGCTTCAACCCGGCGTGGACCGCCGAGATCGTCGAGGGGCCGACCACCGGATCGCTGGGCGAGCCGATCCTCGTCGACGGCAACGCCAACGGCTGGTGGATCGAACCGACCGACCGGCCCACCGTGGTCGAGGTGCGCTGGACGGCACAGCGCGGACTCACGATCGGCTTCGTGATCTCGGCGATCGCCGCGGCGATCGCTCTCGTCCTCGTGTGGCGCGATCGGCGACGACCCGATGCCGCGCCGACGGAGAACGTGGAGCCCGTCCTCGTCGGCCCTCTCGGGCGAACCACCACGAACGCACGCCGCGATCTCGTCGTCGTCGGGGTGCTCACGGTCGTCGCGGGTGTGATGGTCGCACCCGTGTGGGGACTCGTGGCAGGTGTCGTCGCCGGTCTCTCGGTCCTCGCCCGTCGTCCGCTCGCCGGGGCGCTCGCCGGGTGGGCGATCGTGAGCGGTGTCGGGCTGATCGTGACGCAGGTCGTGGTGTCGGAGCGACCGTTCCCCGGCGCGGGGTGGCCGATCCGATTCGACCAGCTCCACCCCTGGACGCTCGTCGGCATCCTCCTCGTCGCCACCCTCGTGGCTGCGACGGCCGACGGCGATGCCGATCAGCATCCGGCCGACGACGGTGGCACCCTCGACGCTCCCCAGACCTGACCCGACCATCGGTGCCCGTCCTCGACCACCTCGAAGTCGAGCTCCGGTTCGCGAACGAGACCGAGACGACGGATCACACCGACCGATCGAACGTTGTGCTCCTCGGTGTACGCGAGGATCCGGTCGCAACCGACCCGCTCGAACGCGTCGAGGAGAGCGGCTCGGGCTGCCTCCGTCGCGATGCCCCGACCCCAGTGAGCGCGAGAGAGGCGCCACCCGATGTCGAAGTGAGATCCGAGTGGGTGGTCGTCGTCGTGCGACGCCACCCCGCAGTACCCCAGAAATGCGCCACCGCGTCGCTCTGCGACGACCCACCGGGTCAGCCCGTGTTCGTCGAAGACCTCTCGGTAGCGCTCGAGCTTGGCGTCGCTCGCTCGCCGGTCGAGTGGACCACCGAGGTCCGACATCACCTCCGGATCGGCGTTCAGACGGGCGACATCGTCACCGTCCGTCGATCGCCACGGCCGCAACACCAGTCGTTCGGTGACGATCCGGAACCGCTCCGCCATCGCCCGTCGCCGCTCAGAAGCTGTTGCCGGGCGGCGTGAGGAAGACCGAGATGGGTTGACCGAGATCGACCATGCGCTCGAGATCGTCGATCAGGTCGGCGTCGAGCTGACGCTCGCGGGCCGTCACGACGACCCCGAAGAGGTTGACGTCGAGGATGTCGACGCACTCGGGACACGTCGAGTCGGCGAGAGCCGACGCCACCGACGCACGCAATCGCTCGTACTCGGCCACCTCGGACGCTGAGCGAGGGTCGCCCCGAGCGACCTCGACGTACTCGGGGTCGGCTCGCCACTGCTCGATGTACGAGCCGGTGACCACGTGGACCTCGGCGTCGATCTCGTCGGGCGCGAGCACCCGCTGCGGCGTGACCGGCACCCGCCAGGTGGGATGGACACCCACGTCGAAGCCCGCGCGCTCGAGCTCGTTGACCATGCCGTACCCCTGCGCACCGATGAAGGTCGCGTCCTGCCAGAAGACGACATAGGTGGCGTCCGGTCCCGGAGCCGGCCCGACGCCCGCCTCGATCGCGGTGATCGTGTTCGGCAGGACGATGCCGAGCCCCTGGGACAGCTCCGGATCGGGCGGCCGCTGGCCGAACGGCGCGACGACCGCTCCGGCTGCGACG
Source organism: Actinomycetota bacterium (assembly GCA_039198505.1). Classification (GTDB taxonomy): domain Bacteria; phylum Actinomycetota; class Acidimicrobiia; order Acidimicrobiales; family Ilumatobacteraceae; genus Ilumatobacter_A. The sequence goes on from JBCCTP010000092.1 coordinate 11,952, forward strand.
ACGGCTGCGAATGCGGCCACGGCGACGGCCCCCATCGATCGCTCCGGAACGGAATGCTCCGCCTCCGGCTCCGGCTCCGACGGGTCCGTTCGCTCCGACGGGTCCGTTCGCTCCGCCGACGCCCGCCGCATC
>JBCCTP010000093.1:0-12083 GCA_039198505.1 Actinomycetota bacterium
CCGTGAACGTCTCCTCACCGTGGACTCCGTGCCGCTCGGCCATCTTCATCAGCATCGACGACGACACGAGCGTGGTGACGACGAGCCGATCGGGTCCCTCGGTGTGCGACAGGAGATGGTCGGCGAGCAGCCAACCGATCTCGTCACCGCTCAGCCTGCGCCACCCGCCGTCGGCGGACGGATCGGGCACGGCGACCGCCAACCGGTCGGCGTCGGGGTCGTTCGCGAGCGCGATCTCGGCGCCCGATTCGGCCGCCGTCCGCATCAGCAGGTCCATCGCGCCGGGTTCCTCGGGATTGGGGAACGCCACGGTCGGAAAGGTGCCGTCGGGCTGGTGCTGTTCGGGAACCACGATCGGCGGATCGAAGCCGGCGGCCGCGAACGCGAGCTCGACGGTCTCGCCACCGACGCCGTGCATCGCGCTGTACGCGACCGGCACACCGGGAACGTCGGGTCGCAGCCGGACCTCGGGAACTGCCGCCACGTACGCCTCGGACCACGAGTGGTCGAGATGGCGGATGAGGTGATCGTCCTCCTGGGCGAGCTCGACGGCGAGGGGGTCGACGGTCTCGATCTGGGCGGAGATCTCCTCGTCGGTCGGTGCGACGATCTGCGACCCGGTGTCGAGGAAGACCTTGTACCCGTTGTCGGCCGGCGGATTGTGCGAGGCGGTGACCACGACTCCGGCGGCAGCATCGAGGCCCGTGATCGACCAGGCGAGCACCGGCGTGGGTGTGAGGCCGGGGTGCAGATAGGAGCGGATTCCCATGGCGGCGAGCACGAGCGCCGTGTCACGAGCGAAGACATCACTCTTCCGTCGGGCGTCGTTCGCGATGACGACGCCCCGAGCTGCTGCCTCGGGGCCGGCGGCGAGGATCCACTTGCCCAGACCGGCTGCCGCCTGACGGACGACGATCCGGTTCATCCGCATCGGTCCGGCGCCGACCGTCGCGCGCAGGCCGGCCGTGCCGAACTGGAGCCGGCCGGAGAACCGGGCGGCGAGATCATCGGATGCGACGGCGTCACCCGACCGGGCACCTGCGATCAGCGCCGACAGCTCCTCACGGAGATCGGCGTCGGGCTCGGCGGCGAGCCAGGCGTCGGCGGCGGCGAGAGTCTCCTCCGTGATCATCGCGGGCGATGGTAGTCACGGCCCTCGAACGACCCTTCGGGTCAGGCACGAAGTGTCGTTCGGTGGATCGAACGACGCAGGGCGACAGTGTGTGCCTGACCCACTCTGTCGCTAGGCGAGGGTGCGGAGTTCGACGAGAGGGCGCGGGCCGACGTGGGAGATCACCTCGGCCGCGGCGATCGACCCGAGGCGCCCGCACTCGGCGAGGTCGGCCCCGTCAGTGATGCCGTGGAGGAACCCGGCGGCGAAGAGATCGCCGGCGCCCGTGGTGTCGAGGACACGTTCGACCGGCTCGGCGGGCACCTCGACGATCTCGTCGGGCGTGACCACGAGGCACCCGTCGGCGCCCCGCGTGATCGCCGCCAGGGGGCACTCGTCGCGAAGACGAGCGATCGCCTCGTCGAACGTGTCGGTCTCGTACAGCGAGAGCAGCTCGTCGGAGTTGCCGAAGAGCAGATCGACCTCGTCGGCGACGAGACCGCGGAAGTCGTCGCGGTGCCGGTCGACGCAGAACGAGTCGGAGAGCGTGAGCGACACGATGCGACCGTGATCGTGGGCGATCCGAGCGGCGTGGCGGAACGCCTCTTTCGCGTCGGGACGGTCGAAGAGGTATCCCTCCATGTAGAGGACCGACGAGTCGGCGACCGCCTGTCCGTCGACGTCGGACTCGTCGAGGAAACTCGAGACTCCGAGGTACGTGTTCATCGTCCGTTCGGCGTCGGGTGTCACCACGATGACGCACCGTCCGGTCGGCGTGTCGTGACTCCGTCCGCCGCCGCGGAAGGACACGCCGACCGCGCGCATGTCGTGGGCGAAGACCTGGCCGAGGTCGTCGTCGTCGACCCGGCCGATGTACGCCGCCCGGCTGCCGAAGCTCGCGACCCCGCACATCGTGTTGGCGGCCGATCCGCCGCTCATCTCGACCGCTCCGTCGAGGGCTGCGTACAGCTCGACGGCGCGATCTGTCTCGATCAACGTCATCGATCCCTTGACGAGTTCGTACTCGCGCAGGAACGCGTCGTCGGCGTGGGCGATCACGTCGACGAGTGCGTTGCCGATTCCGACGACGTCGAACCGGGTCGGGTTGGCTGACGACACGGGCGGCCACGCTAGCGGCGGCGCGGGTGTCAGGAACGGCTGATCACCGACCCGTCCACCACCGGTACCGTGCTCGAATGGCACACGACGCCTCCGCTGCGGTCCTCGATCCGTACCGCCTCCCGACCGACGTCGCCCCGTCGCGATACGACGTTCGACTCCGCCCCGACCTGGGTTCGGCCAGCTTCGACGGGACCGTCACGATCGCGATCGAGGCGAGCCAACCGACCGGGCGCATCGTCCTGAACGCGAACGAACTCGACGTGTCGACGTGCCTCGTCGACGACGTCACCGCCGAGTTCCGGCTCGACACCGCGAGCGAACGGCTCGTCATCACGCCGGCCGCGCCCCTCGACGCCGGACAGCAGGCCCGCCTCGACATCGAGTTCTCGGGCGAGCTCAACGACAAGCTCTGCGGCTTCTACAAGAGCACCTACGTCGACGAGAACGGTGACGAGCAGATCGTCGCCACCACGCAGATGCAGGCCACCGACTGTCGGCGGGCGTTCCCGTGCTGGGACGAGCCCGACTTCAAGGCGGTGTTCGGCATCACCCTCGACGTCGCCGACGGGTTGACCGCCATCTCGAACGGTCCCGAGGTCGAGCGCACCTCCGCCGACGGACGAACCGTCGTCCGCTTCGCCGACACCATGGTCATGTCGTCGTACCTCGTCGCCTTCGTCGTCGGCCGTCTCGAGGTGACCGACACCGTCGACGTCGACGGCATCCCGCTCCGCCTCGTCCACGTCCCCGGCAAGGGCGGCCTGACCGAGTTCGGTCTCGACTGCGCGGCGTTCTGCCTCCGCTGGTTCCAGGAGTACTACGACATCCCGTACCCCAGCGACAAGGTCGACCTGATCGCACTCCCCGACTTCGCCGCCGGCGCGATGGAAAACCTCGGCTGCATCACGTTCCGGGAGAGCCTCCTGCTCGTCGATCCGGAGACGAGCACGCAGCAGGAACAGCAGCTCGTCGCCGACGTGGTCGCCCACGAGTTGGCCCACATGTGGTTCGGCGATCTCGTCACGATGAGGTGGTGGAACGGCATCTGGCTGAACGAGGCCTTCGCCACCTTCATGGAGATCGCGGCATGTGCGGCCTACCGGCCCGACTGGGAGCGCTGGACCCACTTCGGGCTCGAGCGAACCGTTGCGTTCGAGGTCGACGCGCTCGAGTCGACCCGGCCCGTCGAGTTCGAGGTCCGCTCTCCCACCGATGCCGAGGGCATGTTCGACGTGCTCACGTACCAGAAGGGCGGCGCGTTGCTCCGCATGCTCGAGCAGTACCTCGGTGAGGAGCACTTCCAGCAGGGCGTGTCGCACTATCTGCGCACCCACTCGTACGCGAACACCGAGACGAACGACCTCTGGGACGCCATCGAGGAGACGTCGAACGAGCCGGTCCGTCGGATGATGGACTCGTGGATCTGGCAGCCGGGACATCCGCTCGTGTCGGCCTCGCTCGACGGGGGCGATCTGGTGCTCTCACAGCAGAGGTTCTCGTTCGACAGCGCGGCGAGCGACGACACCGTGTTCGTCGTTCCGGTCCACGTCCGCAACGGCGACGTGACGTCGACGGTGCTGCTCGACTCGGCCGGTCCGATCCGACACGCACTCGACGACCCCTCGGCGGTCACCGTGGTCAACGCCGGGAGTCATGGCTTCTACCGAGTCTCCTACGACGATGAACTGCGGTCCCGACTCGGCGGGAGCGCTCTGGCCGGGCTGTCGACGCTGGAGCGCTACTCGCTCGTCGACGACGCGTGGTCGGCGACCGTCGCCGGACGGCTCGACGCGGCCGACCTGCTGTCGATGATCGAGGGATTCGGCGACGAGCGAGACCTCGCGGTCTGGCAGGCGATCGCGATCGCGCTCCGGGGCCTGTCACGGCTGGTCGAAGGCGAGGCTCTGGCGGCGCTGAGGTCCCGCATCGCCGCGCTGGTCGGCCCGGTCCTCGCCGACCTCGGCGAACCGAGCACCGACGACTCCGACCTGACCGCGAAGCTGCGCGGCTCGCTCACATCGGTGCTCGGCATCATCGGCGATGACGCCGCCACGCAGGCCCGTTGCCGAGACGTGTTCACCGCCGCTCGCACCTCGCCCGGTTCGGGCGATCCCGAACTGGTCGCTGCGGCGACGTCGGTGGTCGCCGCCATCGGTGGCGAGGACGACTACGAGGTGATGGTCGACGGGTTCGTCAACGGCGCCACCCCGCAGGATCAGCTCCGCCACCTCTACGCCCTCGCCGACTTCGACGATCCTGAGCTCCTCATCCGGTCGTGCGAGTTCGCGATGACCGACCAGGTCAAGTCGCAGAACGCCCCGTTCGTGCTGCGGCTGGCGATCGCCAACCGCCATCACGGACGTCTCGCATGGGAGTTCGTGCGCGACCACTGGTCGGACGTCAACGAGCGGTTCCCGTCGAACACGATCGTCCGGCTCATGGACGGCGTGAAGCTGCTCACCGAGCCCGACGTCGTCGAGGACACGCAGGCGTTCTTCGCCGAGCATCCGATCGAGCAGGCCCTCGCCACGATGAACCAGGTCCTCGAACGCCAGCGCGTCAACGCCGCGCTCCGCGCGCGCGAGGCCGAGCGGTTCTCCGCCGCCCTCACCTGATCGTCCCGCCGAGCCCGGGACCCGACGGTTGATCGTTCCGCCGAGCCCGGGACTCGACGGAACGATCACACGGGCGGCGATCGGTCAGGTCAGTCCTCGATCACGATCGTCAGGATCTCGGCCGGGCCGGATCCGCCACCGAGCTCTCGCTCGGAGAACGGCGTCGCCGTGATCGTGTAGGTACCCGGGCCGGGTCGCCAGGTGTAGAAGTCGTCGTTCCAGTCACCGGTGACCGAGAAGGGAGCGAAGTTCTCGATCCGGAACTCGGGCTCGTCGTTCACCCCGATCAGCACGCTGCCGACCTCGTCACCGGTGTCGATCCGGATCGCCCACGGACGATCGTCGAGCCGGAGTCCCTCCTCCAGCGGACCCACCACCGTGTCGGTGATCGGATCGATCAGGACGAATCCCGTGACCGACACGCCGCCGTCCGCGGCGGCCGTCGCCGGCGGGGTGGCGGTGGGAGCGGTCACGGGGACGGTCGTGTCCGGCACTGGCAGCTGCGTCGTCGCCGGCTCAGTCGTCGCCGGCTCAGTCGTCGCCGGCTCAGTCGTCGCCGGCGTGGTCGTCGGTGCTGGCGTCGGTGCGGTGGTGGGCGCCGGCGGGTTCGTCGACGGCGTCGGGATCGTGGTCGAGACGGTCGTCGTCGGGACCGGTTCCGCCGCAACGGCGAACGTGACGGTCACCGCGATCGTCGGTCCGGCCACGCCGGTCGCCTCGGCACCATCGAATCCAGTGGCCTGGATCGTCACCGGGCCCGGACCCGGTCGCCACCCGGCCCGGTAGTCGCCACCGTCGTCTCCGAACAACGAGAACGGAGCGACGCTCTCGACTCGGTGGTCGGCGTCGCCGTCGAGTCCGAAGCGAACGCTGCGCACTCCGGCGCCCGTCTCGGCACGCACCGACAGATCGGCGTTCGCGTCTGCCAGGGTGACGACCCCACCGTCGGTGAGCACGCCGAGATCCGTGTCGGTCTCGGCGTCGACCACGACCAGGCGCTCGACGGCGAGTTCGCCGGAACGCGGGACCGTGCTCGGTGCCGGGTCGGTTGTCGGTGGCGCCGGCGTGGTCGTCGGCGGTGATACCACCGTCGTTGTCGGCATCGGCTCGGGCACCGTGACTGGTGGGCCGTCGTCGTACGAGGGCGGGAACTGCTCGAAGAACGACTGCGCGTCCTGCGGGGTCCCGCCCTGGTCGCCGAAGAGGGCGAACCACATCATGCCGGCGTCGGAGGCGTCGTTCAGTCGGTTGGCGTCCGGGAACACCGATCGGCGCATCAGTGCGCGTGCGTCCTGGACGACCGGATTCGTCGAGGAGTCCATCCACCTCCATCCCGGTCCGGTGAACACGCCGTTCTGGTTGTCGATGCGGACGAACTCCACGTCGGTGAAGTCGCGAACCACGTCGGCCCGACCGTTGGCGATGAAGTCGTCGAACGTCTCGTTCGCATCCGAGTGGGAGACGAGCGTGATGTTGCCGTGCATCTCGCGTGGCGTCTGAGAGAGCGCCCGGTGGGTCGCCTCGAAGGGTCCGCCCTCGAGCACCAGGACCCGCTGACCCGACGAGAAGATCGCGGCGAGTTGACGTGTGGCCGCTGCCTCGCCGGCCTGGTAGTCGACCGCCGGAATCCCCAGCCTCGTGACGAACGCGCCGCCCGCACGCATCGCCGAGAGCTGCGCCGGGACATCGTCTCGAACGAGGCTGTTGCCGTAGAAGACGTGTGTTCGGTCGTCGAGTCCGGCGGCGTCGACGAGCATCGCAGCCATCGGCATCGCCGAGATGTCGTCGGGGTCGCGGTTGTTGCCGTCGAATTGGGCCACGATCACGTCGTGCGTGGCCGCGAGACCGGTCACGGTCGGGTCGGATGCCGCAAGCGTGTCGACCGGCTGGTCACCGCCGGTGACGGCGAAGCCGGTCGCAATGGCACCGCCGACGACGAGCGCGACGGCAGCTGCGGAGACGGCCAGTTTGCTGAGTGGGCGATGGGACGGGGTTCCGAGCACGAGTTCTTCTCTCCTCTGGGTTGGGCGGAGCCGTGCCCGACGCCGCGGGGAAGACGAGAAGGAGGACGAGCTCGAGTCGAGCTCCGGTTCGACCGCATCGGTGGCTGCCGTGACAGCTCGGGCGACGAAGTCGACGGAGATCGGCTCGCGACGGACATCTGCTCGCAGCCGGCGCGCCCAGTCGTCGAGCTCGGGGCTCGCGTCGGGATCGGGGCGGTTCGCATCGTCAGGCACGACGTGGAGGTGATCGTTCGACTCGGCCACGGTGTTACGCCCTCCCCTCGGATTCGTCAGATTCCTGCGCAAGCAGCTGGGACAGACGTCGGCGGGCCCGGAGCTGCAGTGCTCGGATCGCGCCGGGCCGCTTGCCGAGGACGCGAGCGATCTCGGGAGCGCTGAGTTCCCCGACGACGGTCAGGTACATCACGTCGCGCTGATCGCTCGGGAGCAAGCGGAGGAGATCCATCGCAGAGCCCGGCTCGACGCTGTCATCGCTCGAGGTGTCGCCGGTGGACGCGATGACGGTGAGGTGCGTCAACCGATCGTCATCGAGCGGCACCTGGCGGGGGCGACGACGCACCCGTCGGATCTCGTCGACGATCTTGTGGTGGGCGATCGTGAACACCCACGAGCGAAACGACGCCGCAGTTCCCTCGAAACGGTGGATCTTCTCGGCCATTGCGGCGACGACGTCGGCGACCACGTCCTCCGGGCTGTCGACACCCTTCGACTGCGCGTAGCCGAGCAGGTCGGCTGAAATCTCCTCGACGATGCGGGTCCATGCCCATGCCTCGCCGCGCCGGGCACCGGCGAGCAGCTCGTCGAACGCCTGCCAGCCACGGACACGAGGCGCGCGCGGGCGATCGGAGCCAGGACGTTCAGGGCGGGGGATCTCGGGCGGCATCGGCGGCTGGCCCGGTCGCCCCGCCGGACGACGGCGAACCTAGGCGAGTGGAGCTCTCACCGGTCCGCGTCGGACCACGTTCTCCGCCACTCGACCGGTCGACCGACCGTTGACAGCGCCCGGGACGGGGTCGAGCATGGAGTCCGTGTTGGAAGAACGCGCCGGCGTCGACTCGGTCTGGGAGCGCGTCGACCGCCTGAACCGCGAGATCGCCGCGATCGACCGGACCGAGATCGCCCGTCGTTCGGTCCTCATCGCCGAGCGCGACGCGCTCGTCCGAGAGCTCCGAACTCGACACGACGACGCCGATCAACGCGCGGCGTGGTCGGAGACGGCGTCGCCTCCCGAGTCCGACCGGCCGACAACGCCGATCCCGTCCCCGTCCGAGATGGGCGGCGGCTTCAGCTGATCAGCCAGCCGGTGATCGGGCGCCGCACGTCCCGTCACCCCCGTCACGAAGAGGCGGTGATGCGGCCCGCGGCGACGGCCTCGGCGTGCGCAGCGTGGTCGAGTTCGTTCAGGTCGGCGTACCGATCGGCGAACTCGGCGAACACGTCGTCGACGTCGGCATCGTCACCCAGATAGCCGGCGATCGCGGGACCGTCCCCGGTCCGAGCGTGCGCCAACGCGAGCGTGGCGCCGCAGGTGCGTGCATACCGCCGCATCCGCTTCGGGCCCATCTCCTCGACCTCGGCCGATCCCTTCCCGTCCCACAGCTGGCGGAAGTAGTAGTCGACGGGTCGGTCCCCGGCCGTCTCCATCCGGGACCAGCCGAGGAGGACGTCGCCGGTCGTCTGGAGTGCTCGCTGGCCTCGCACGACACGCTCGCCTGCCGTGTGGTGTCCGCTCGGACCCGCAAACGGCTCGAGCACGGACGTGGTCGCCTCCTTGAACTGCAGGAACAGCGGTGACCCGTCGTCGGACTCGAGCAGCACGATCATGCACCTCGTGCCGACGCTGCCCACACCGACGACCTTGTGTGCGAGGTCGACGAACCGGTACCGGTCGAGAACCGCGGCGCGGTGCGGTGGGAGGCTCGATCGGTATCCCTCGAAGAACTCGTGCATCCTCGCCCGATCGTCGTCGTCGAGCTCGCCGGCGAGTGGCACGATCAGCGGCGGCTGCGAGATGATCCGGCGCTCGCCGTCGACTTCCTCGGTCAGCTTGCGCAACGCTCGCATGCTGTCCTTCCGGGTCGCCTTGGCGAGCGTCTTGCGAGACCGTTTCCGCAGCTTCTCGTCATCGGCGAGGATCTTCTCGATCTCGACGCGCTCGTAGTGCAGGTCGAGAGGGCTCATCGTGAGAGATCGGTCGAGGACCTCGCGGTAGCCGGCGGTCACCGCTCTCGTGGCCTGGCGGATGGCGCCCTCGGACAGGTCGTTGTCGCGACCGGCGACGGCGACGCTGGCCACGAGTCGCTTGAGGTCCCACTCGAACGATCCCGGCGACGTCTCGTCGAAGTCGTTCAGATCGAACACGAGGCGGCGGTCCGCAGCGAAGAACACCCCGAAGTTCGACAGGTGCGCATCGCCGCAGAGCTGCACCCGCAGACCAACCGTCGGACCGCGCGACAGGTCGCTCGCCATGATCGCGGCGCCACCGCGGTAAAAGGTGAACGCGGACACGCCCATGCGGGCGTGCCGGATCGGCACGAGCGACGCGAGCCGGAGCTCGTCCTGCGCCGTGAGGAGTCCGATCGGATCGGGGCGGCCGTCGACGTGGATCTCGGCGTGCGACTCGATCGGGACGTCGCTGCGGATCTCCCGCCCGGACTCGATGCGTTCACGGACGGTCGGTGTCGGCTCGGTGGCTCGCGCCATCCGGTTCCCTCTCGTTTCGGTCGATGAGCGGTCGGCCCGTGTCGCGCATCGGGAAACGTCGGAGTCGCGATGGTGTCAGGGAGGAGTGGAGCTGAGGGGAATTGAACCCCTGACCTCGTCATTGCGAACGACGCGCTCTGCCAACTGAGCTACAGCCCCGTGATGGGAGCGGGCAGTGTACCGCCCGCATCGACCCGGGCGACCGGACCGTTCGGAGCGGCGACGCGCCGCCCGCGAGGAGACGTCGACCGTCAGTAGGTGTCGAACCAGCCGTCGTAGCCGCTCATCTGCGTCCGCTGGCGCGACTGCGACAGCAGGTAGACGTAGCCGCACAGGCCGAGGAACGACAGGGCGAACACGTACAGCATCACCGTGGAACCGGTGGTGGCGGCGAGGAACAGCGAGCAGGCGGTCGACAGGACGAGCACGAACAGCACGTTGCTGCGGCGGCGCTTGGCCATCGACCGTGCGTCGTACGCCTCGGGACGACGGGATGCGCCGGTGGGATCGCCGTGACGACGGACCTGACCCGACGGATCGGCGGCGGGCCGACGGCGGCCGTTCGTGTGGTCACGGGACTCGCGCACGGCGGTCGAGCCGCCGTCGTAGCGGTCGTGGGTCGGACGGCGCTGGCCACCGGTGGGCTCGCCGTGGGTCCGCACGCGGCGAGGCTCGCCGTACGGGCCGGGCTCGCGCCGGTCGCGGACCGGCTCGATGGTGGTGGTCGACCCGGGCCGATCAGTGTGCTCACGTCCGCCGTGCTCGCGCACCGCGGGCTGCCCGCGCAGTGCGACACCCGAGCGCATCGCGGGCGCCTGGGTGAGCGGGCGACCCATCGCGCGCATCGAGCCGCGAGGCGGTGTGGCCGTGCTCTGCAGCTTGTTGAGCTGGCGGCGGAAGTCGGTGACCGAGGAGTTCGGCCGGTTGTCGACCCGCGAGCGAAGCATCGGAGGGAGGAGGACGGCGGCCCAGACGGCAGCCACGACGAGGAGAACGAGTTGAGTCATGAGAGAAAGGGGTCAGACGGGACGCTCACGTGGGGCCCGGACTGGTGTTGCGATTCTACGACGTTCGTCATGCCTCCGACAATCATCGGCGTGTCCTGCGTCACGATCGGGCGCACGGTGAACATGGTGCCACACAGCGCGGTGGAACTCGCGGATGTGCTCGACGAGATCACGGTGCGAGCGGATCGTTCTCGACGTCGGCGGCACGGCGATAGGTGCCCGATCGACCGCCCGTCTTCTCCCAGAGGGTGAGCTCGCCGATCACCATCGACCGGTCGGCCGACTTGCACATGTCGTACACGGTGAGCGCCGCCGTGGAGCACGCGTGCAGAGCCTCCATCTCGACCCCGGTGCGGTCGACGGTGTCGACGTGTGCCTCGATCGCCACGTAGTCGTCGGCGATCTCGAAGTTGACCGACACGCTGCCGACGAGCAGCGGGTGACAGAGCGGGATCATGTCGGACGTCCGCTTGGCGGCCTGGATGCCGGCCACGCGAGCGACGGCGAGCACGTCGCCCTTCTTCACCTCACGGTTGGCGATGGCCGCGGTGGTCTCCGCGGTCATGAACACCTTGCACCGAGCGACCGCACGGCGGTGCGTGGGGTCCTTCGGCGTCACGTCGACCATGCGGGCTCTGCCCAGCGGGTCGAGGTGCGTGAACTCGGGTTCCGAACCGGTCGCGCTCATGCGAGCGTCGACGCTACTCGGGCTACGGTCGCCGCCGTGGAACTCGCCTTCGACCCGGTCGAGCAGCTGCGGACCGACGGGGATGCGCTCATCGACATCACCCGCCGATTCGACGCGTCGACGCCGGTCTCGTCGTGCCCCGGGTGGACCCTCGGCGACCTCGCTCGACACCAGGCGGGGGTCTGGACGATGTTCGCCCGAATCGTCGCTGACCGGGTCACCGAGCCGGGTGACGTGCAGGCGGTCCGGGAGTCGCTCACCGAGCTCGGACGCGACGACCAGCACGTGGCCGACACCCTCACCCGCGCCCTTCGGGACGTCGTCGACGCCGTCGCGGCGGAGGCCCCCGAGACCGTGGTCTGGAACTGGACCGCCGACAACGGCGACGTCGCCTGGGTGCGACGGCGGATGGCGCACGAGACCGCGATCCATCGCTGGGACGCCTCCGACGCCGTGGGCGAGCCGTCCGAGCTGTCGACCGCGGTCGCCGCCGACGGGATCGACGAGTTCCTCGAGTTCTTCCTCGGCCGGGGGCAGGCCGAGGGTGCCGCCGACGTCGACGGCACGGTCCACATCCATTGCACGGACACCGACGAGACCCACACCGCGAGAGGCGAGTGGTACGTGTCGACGGTGGCGGTCGGAGGCGTCGAGTTCACCCGCGAGCACCGCAAGGGCGACGCAGCCATCCGGGGGGCGGCTGCCGACGTGCTGCTCTGGCTGTGGCGACGGAGCACGGGGGCGGACTCGTCGGTCGAGATCGTCGGCGACGAGACGGTCGCCGCTCGCTTCCGGGCGTTCCCTCGCCTGTAG
>JBCCTP010000094.1:0-12062 GCA_039198505.1 Actinomycetota bacterium
CGACACCGAGCAGGTCGTCCGCACGGCCATGATCGCGTTCATGGAGGGAGCCATCGTCGAGGGCATCTTCCACGGCGATCTCCACGGCGGAAACCTCTTCGTGCTCGACGACGCCCGCACGGCACTCCTCGACCACGGAATCGTCGGGCGACTGAGCGGCGGCAAACGCAACGCGTTCCTCCGGCTCATGCTGGGTGCGACCACCAACGATCCGAAGGGTCAGATCGCGGCGCTGCGCGACCTCGGCGCGCTCCCCCACGACACCGACATCGACGCCGTGGTGTCCGATCTCCGGCTCGATCAGGAGGTCATCGACCCCACCTCGCTCACCGGCGAGGAGATGGTCGCCGAGGTACAGCGCGTCGTCAAGGCACTCCTCGGCTACGGAGCGAAGCTGCCGAAGGAACTGATGCTCTACGTGAAGAACCTCGTGTTCCTCGACGGGGCGATCGCTCGCCTGGCTCCCGATCTCGACCTCATCGGCGAGGTCCAGAACATCTCGATGATGTTCGCGCTGAAGCACGGTGAACGGCTCGGGCGTGAGCTCGGCATCGATCCGTCGACCGTCGAGTTCGACATGGACGGCGTGAAGGCGTCGATGGGACTCGATCCGAGCGTCGAGGGACTGACGTACCGCGAGCTGCAGGCGCGACGGGAGCTGATCCAGAAGCGGATGGCGTCCCACATCGAGTCCGAGACGCGCCGCTGACGAATCGCGCCGGCGACCGTAGAGTCGCGGGTGGAGCGTGATGGTGGCCGAGGACGACCGACACGAGAGTCACGCGGCGGGCGATGGCCGACCTCGCGGTCCGGCGACGACGATCGTCGCATGCGTTCAGCTCGATGCGAACGTCGACGACCTCGACCCCCGACTGTGGCCCGACGTGATCCGTCTGCTGCTCGACGCCGGCGCCCACGATGCGTGGATCACGCCGATCGTCATGAAGAAGGGCCGACCCGCAGTCACGTTGAGCGTGCTGGGAGACGAGTCGGCGGCCGACGAACTGCGCCGCATCGTGTTCGCCGAGACGTCGACGCTCGGACTGCGCGAGACGGCCATCCTCAAGCACGAACTCGCTCGATCGTTCGACGAGGTCGTGATCGACGGGCACCGGATCGCGGTGAAGATCGCCCACGGCACCGACGGCGACATCGTCAACCGGAGCGTCGAGTGGTCCGACGTGGTCGCGGCCGCGGACGCACTCGGGCAGCCGATCGACCAGGTCCGCGCCCGTGCCGAGGCGGCCGCCTGGACGGAGGAGGCGACATGACCGCAGCGATGGAGTCCACGGCGGCCGACCACCTCGGTCGACTCCGCGCTGGGCTCAGCGAGATCGGTCCCCGGGTGATCGCCTGCAGCGGCGGGGTCGACAGCCTGCTCCTCGCGACGGTCGCCCACGAGGCCGCTCCCGACCTCACGACGGTCGCCCACACGGTGACGCCGGCGGTGCCGAGCGACGGGACGGCGCGCGTCGTCGCCGCCGCCGCCGAACACGGCTGGGATCTCCGGATCGTGCGATCTGCGGAGTTCGACGACGAGCGGTACCTGGCGAACCCGACCGACCGCTGCTACTTCTGCAAGACCAACCTCTACGACGCCATCGACGAGCTGCGGGCCGACCGGTCTCTCGACGCCCGTGTGGTCCTCAGCGGTGCCAACGTCGACGACCTAGGCGAGTACCGCCCCGGGCTCATCGCAGCCGCCGAGCACTCGGTGCGGCACCCGTACGTCGAGGCCGGCATCGGGAAGGACGCCATCCGTTCCGTCGCCCGCCTCGTGGGTTCTCCTCACGCCGAGCTCCCTGCGTCACCGTGCCTCGCCAGTCGCCTGTACACCGGTACGCGGGTCACGCCCAGCCGACTCCGGTCCGTCGAGGTCGGCGAGGCGATCGTGCGCACCGCAGGGATCGAGGTCGTCCGGTGTCGGATCCGCGACGACGACATGAGGATCGAGGTCGGTGACGCGGATCGCGCCGCCGTCACGCCCGAGGTGATCGACTCGGTGTCGAGGGCCGTCATCGAGATCGAACCGTCGATCCGCTCGGTCGTGCTCGACGAGCGCGCCTACCGGCCCGGGCGTGCGATCGTGGTCCGGGCCTCCTGATGCACGTCCCCGACCACCACCGCTCCGAACGCATCGGCATGCCCGAGGCGGTGCTGTGCGAGCCGAAGTCCGACGCACAGCTCCGGGTGATCGTCGCAGAGCACGCCCGGCGGGGGTCGCCGACGCTGTTCACCCGCCTGACCGCCGACCGGCTCGCCGCGCTGGACGACGACGGCCGACGGGTCCTCGACCACGATCCGGTGTCGAACACCGCGATCCTCGGCGGGTCGCTCCCCGAACGCCCGGGACACGTCGCGGTCGCGGCGGCGGGCACCTCCGACCAATCGGTCGCCGCCGAGGCCGCTCGCACCCTCGAGTTCAGCGGCGTGCGCGTCGACACGTTCGTCGACATCGGTGTCGCAGCACTGTGGCGGCTCGAACAGCGCCTCGACGAGATCCGAGCCGCCGACATCGTCATCGTCGTCGCCGGGATGGACGCAGCACTCGTCTCGGTGATGGGCGGTCTGGTCGCGTCGCCGGTCGTCTCCGTTCCCACGTCGGTCGGATACGGAGTCGCTGCGGGTGGAACTCCAGCGCTGCACAGCTCGTTGGCGAGCTGTGCGCAGGGCGTCACGGTGGTCAACGTCGACAACGGCTTCGGCGCAGCGTGCGCTGCGATCCGCATGCTGTCGCTGATCGGTTCGCCGTCTGACGAGTCACCGCGATCGTGATCGGCTGGTTCGACGGCGGTGCCGGGGCGAGTGGCGACATGCTGCTCGGTGCGCTGCACGGAGCGGGCGTTCCCCTCGATGTGTTCTCCCGCCAGATCGATCGCCTCGAACTCGGCATCGAGCTCCGCGCCGAGCCGGTGCGCCGGGCCGGGCTGGCGGCGACCCGGGTGCACGTCGACGTCCCGCCGTCCCGTTCCGTCCGTCGCCTCACCGACGTGCTGGCGCTGCTGTCGCCGGTCGACGAGCCCGTCGCCGACCGCGTCTCGTCGATCTTCCGTCGGCTGGCCGGGGCGGAGGCCACGGTGCACGGGACGGACGTCGCCGACGTGCACTTCCACGAGGTCGGTGCGCTCGATTCGATCGCGGACGTCGTCGGTGCCGCAGCGGGGCTGGTCCACCTCGGGCTCGACCGCATCGTGTGCTCGCCGCTCGCACTCGGGGCGGGCACCGTTCGATGCGAGCACGGATTGATGCCGGTCCCCGTGCCGGCGGTGCTGGAACTCGTCGCCGACGGGACTCCGGTCACGGCCGGTCCCGCGCCGTTCGAGTCGACGACGCCCACCGGCGCTGCGGTGCTGGTCACCGTGGTCGACGAGTGGGGCTCGCTTCCGCCGATGGCCGTCAGGCGGACCGGTGTGGGCGCCGGAGGACGTGATCTGGACGATCATCCGAACGCGCTCCGCCTGGTCGTCGGCGACCCGCTGCCGCCGGCGACCGTCGACGGGTAGGGTCGCCCGCCGTGCGTCTGGTGATCGCTCGGTGCTCGGTCGACTACTCGGGTCGGCTCGATGCGCACCTCCCCGAGGCCAACCGGCTGATCATGGTGAAAGCCGACGGCTGCGTGGCGATCCACGCCGACGGTGGCGCCTACAAGCCGCTCAACTGGATGAACGCACCGAACACACTGGTCGAGGAGCCGGGCGACGGCGACGAGCCGGTTCGGTGGGTGGTCACCAATCCCAAGTCGGAGACCCTCACGATCACGCTGCACGAGGTGCTCAGCGATGTCGAGGCCGAGCTGGGTGAGGACCCCGGGCTTCAGAAGGACGGGGTCGAGGCGCATCTCCAGGAGCTGCTCGCCGCCTCCCCCGAGTCGATTGAGGACGGCCTCACGCTCGTCCGCCGGGAGTACCCGACCGCGATCGGGCCGGTCGACCTCGTGTGCCGCGACGCCGACGACCGCGTCGTGGCCGTCGAGGTGAAGCGACGGGGTGAGATCGACGGCGTCGAGCAACTCGCCCGGTACATCGAGCGTCTCGAACTCGATTCGTCGCTGGGCGAGATCCGCGGCGTGTTCGTCGCCCAGTCGATCAAGCCGCAGGCGCGGGTGCTCGCCGAGTCACGGGGCCTCCGCTGGGTCGAGGTCGACTACGACGAACTGCGCGGCATGAAGCCCGACGAACTCCGGCTGTTCTAGGAGGCTCGCTCGTCGTTCTCCGTGGCTCGCTCGTCGTCCGCTGCGCTTCCTCCTCACGACGCGTCCGGCTCGTCGCTGGCGCTTCCCTCGCCGGTCTGGCGACAGTGTGGGTCAGGCACACACTGTCGTTTGTCAGCAGGTCTGGCCGGGATAGTCGGGTCGGACCAGGAGCTTGAAGGTCGCGCCGCCTTCGGCGAAGCGGGTGAGCTGGTTCGCCGTGTCGAACAGGTCGCCCACCGCGTTCCGATCGACCACCACGCACTCGCCCGACGACGCGAGATCGGCGATCGACACGTCGTCGACCGGCCAGTCGAGGGTCGACGGCTCGTACCCCGGCTCGACCTCTTCCTCCACGTCGACCGCCACGACCTGATACCCCGACGGCACGTAGGCCGTCTCGGGCCCGAGATTCTCCGCACCGACCACCGGAGCCAGATTCCACAGGGGATCCACGAACGACTGCAGCGCGGAGTTCGCATCGCTCGCCGAATCGGTCTCGTCACCGACCAACGGTCCGCCACCGGCCATTCCGAGCGCATACGCCTCGTGGACGAACGTGCCGTCGGACGTGTGGAGTTCGAGGATCGTCGTACCCGCATCGGCAATGTTGGAGTTCTCGTCGAACTCGAGATCGGTGAGGAGTCCGGCGTCGTCGGCGGCGACCAGGAGTGCCTGCACGCCGGCTGGCGTGATCGTCTGCTCGATGTGGGGTACCACGAGCGGTCCGGGGAAGACCTCCGGGATGGCGGCGAGCGTGATCACCCGTCCGTCGCCCGTCACGAGAAGGACCGGGGCGTCCTGGAAACTGATCTCGCGGGTACTGAACCCGCCGCTCACGCTCAACGACACCACGACCTCCGCGCCAGCGGCAGGAAGTGGTCCGTCGGCCGGAGCCGGATCGTCGTTGCCCGGTTCGGAATCGGACCCGGACCCCGTGTCGGTCGGCTCCTCGATGTCGCCGGGTTCGGTGACGGGCGGCAGCGTCCCGTCACCGTCGTCGGCGCCGTCGGAGTCGGATCCGCAGGCGGCGACGACGAGTGGCGTCAACGCCGCCAGCACCAGCAGTGTTCGACGGTCGAGTCGGCTCGTCATGATCGTCTGACGATGCCTCATCCGAACCGGTTCCCGGCGTCACGGTGACGATCGCCACAGATCGCCGGGATCCGACTGGTACGGTCCCGCGCCATGAGTCAGGAAGTGCGCGGAGTGATCGCACGGGCCAAGGGCGAGCCCGTGTCGATCGAGACCATCGTCGTCCCCGATCCCGGGCCCGGCGAGGCGGTGGTCGCCATTCAGGCGTGCGGCGTCTGCCACACCGATCTGCACTACCGCGAGGGCGGCATCAACGACGAGTTCCCCTTTCTCCTGGGCCACGAGGCAGCCGGTCTGGTCGAGTCCGTCGGCGAGGGCGTGTCCAACGTCGCCCCCGGCGACTACGTCGTCCTCAACTGGCGGGCGGTGTGCGGTGACTGCCGGGCGTGCAATCGAGGCGAGCAGCACTACTGCTTCTCGACCCACAATGCGTCCCAGAAGATGACGCTCACCGACGGCACCGAACTCTCACCCGCCCTCGGGATCGGCGCGTTCTGCGAGAAGACACTCGTCCACTCGAAGCAGTGCACCAAGGTCGATCCGACCGCCCGTCCCGAAGCCGCAGGGCTCCTGGGCTGTGGCGTCATGGCCGGCGCGGGCGCAGCGATGAACACCGGCGCCGTGCGGCGGGGTGAGTCGGTCGCGGTCTTCGGCTGCGGCGGCGTGGGCAACGCCGCCATCGCCGGCGCGCGGCTGGCCGGGGCGACCACGATCGTGGCGGTCGACATCGACGATCGGAAGCTCGAATGGGCGAAGCAGTTCGGTGCGACGCACGGCTGCAACTCGAAGGTCAGCGACCCGGTCGAGTTCATCCGCGAGGCGACCGACGGGTTCGGCGCCGACGTCTGCATCGAGGCCGTCGGGAACCCCGACGTCTACCAGCAGTGCTTCGATGCGCGCGACCTCGCCGGTCGGGTCGTGCTCGTCGGCGTCCCCAACCCCGAGATGAAGATCACCCTCCCGTTCATCGACGTCTTCGGCAAGGGAGGCTCGCTCAAGTCGTCGTGGTACGGCGACTGTCTGCCCGAGCGCGACTTCCCGCTGCTCATCGATCTCTACCTGCAGGGACGATTCGATCTCGACGGATTCGTGTCGGAGACCATCTCCCTCGACGACGTCGAGGAGGCCTTCCACAAGATGGAGCGAGGCGAGGTGCTCCGCTCGGTCGTGGTGGTCTGAGGCCGTGGTGGTCTGAGGCTCGGCGGTCGACGAGGCCGCTCTGCGGCCACACACCGTCAGGCCGACTGACCCACGACCAGGCTGGGAGCCAGCGCGATGTCGATCGGATCCGACTCGAGACCGTCGACCCGCTGCATCACGAGGCGAACGGCCTCCTCGGCCACCTCCGCGATCGGGAGGCGCGCAGTGGTCAAGGTCGGCACGACGAGTTCCGAGTGGGGCTCGGCGCCGTACCCGACGACGAGAGGACGCTCCGGATCGTCGACGTCGAACGCAGCCGACAACGTCGAGGCCACCAGATCGGACCCGCACACGTAGGCATCGGGCGGAGACGGCGAACCGATCAGTTCGCGGGCGGTCGTGGCGGCGAACTCATGGGTCGAGGGTCCCAGTCGGAGCGCGACGGTCTCGACCTCCGAGATCGCCGACGTGGCCGACGCGAACCCCTCCAACTGCTCGGTGCCGACGTTCGACAGAGATCCCTCCCCGACGAACGCCAGGCGTTGCGCTCCTTCCCGAACGAGGAACCGCACGATCTGGGCGATGCCCGCGGCGTGATCGACCCGAACCGTGTCGACGCCGTCGACCGCGCCCGAGTCGACGAGGACCACGGGGACCTCGAAGGCGTCGGGGTCGATCGGATCGCGCCCGGTCCGCCGCGTGATCAGCAGCGCGTCGACCCCATGTGCCGCGAGGCGCTCTGCGGCAGCCAGCTCGCGGGTGCCATCGGACGTGGCGACGAGCAGCGACCGGTCCCGCTCGGCCAGCGTGCGTTCGATCCGGATGACGGCCTCGAACGCCGCATGCGGGTGGGATCGCTCGGGAAGGACCAGCCCCACCAGCCCCGAACGTTGCCGACGGAGGGACTGCGCGACACGATCGGGCCGATAGCCGAGCCGTTCGACGACCTGGCGGACCCGCTCGGCCGTGTCGGGTGCGACCGACGCACCACCGGCCAGCACTCGCGACACGGTCGCAGGTGACACGCCGGCGCCCGTTGCGACGTCGTAGATGGTGATCCCCACGAACCTCAGCCTGGCGAGGGTTCGGCCGAATTCCGCCCCGCACCGTTCTCCTCGCGGTTCAGCAACGAGCGCCGGATCTCACCGGCGACCCGCGTGATCGCAGCGTCGGCTTCGGGAATCATGCCGGCGAAGAACTGGAAGCAATGGGGAAGGCCGGAGACGATCTCCAGGCGCGTCATGGTCCCCTCGATGCCGTCGGTCCGGCGCGCGAACCGGACCGAGTCGTCGACGAGCACGTCGTGTTCCGCCGCCTGGACGTAGACGGATCCCAGGTACGAGAGGTCGCCGTGGAGAGGCGATGCGAGCGGATCGGTCCCCGCCGTCGCCCCGAGGTACATCGCTGCGTGCGCCGGAAGCGTCTCGGCGTCGAGCACGGCGTCGACGCCGGCGTTCGACGCGACCGACTCACCGGACAGAGAGAGATCGAGCCACGGACAGAGGAGGACGGTGAGCGTCGGAGGCGGCTCGCCCCGGTCCCGCCGGCGCATCGACGACCCGAGCGCCAGCGCACCCCCCGCCGAGTCGCCGACCAGGACCCAGGGTTCGTCGGAACCGGAGACGAGCTCGGCGACGACGCCGTCGACGACATCGAGCGCGGCCGGGAACGGGTGCTCGGGAGCGAGCGGGTACTCGGGGACGACGACCGATCCGCCGAGTGCCACGGCGAGGTGCCCGGCGACGTGACGATGAGTGTCGGCGGACATCATCGTGAACGCGCCGCCGTGAATCCAGATGATCGATGCGTCGATGCGGGGGACGTCGGGATCGGCGATCACGACCTGGGCGCCCGCGACGCTCGTCCGGCGGTAGGAGGCGCCCACAGCCTGCGGAGCGGTCTCGCCGGCCTCGATCGAGCCCTCGCGGGCGGCGACGAGGTCGAAGTCGCCGGCCGCGCGTCGGGACTCCCAGAAGTCGGCCCACAGGGCGTCGGCCTCACGGCTCATGCCAGGCCGGCCCTCGACCGACGCTCGATCGCCCGGCGCCGAGCGATCGAACTGAACGACACCGCGGCAATGGTGACGAGGAACGGGATCATCAAGATGAAGGGCCGCGGCACGGAGTCGATCGAGTTGATCTGCGTGACGACACCGATCGCCGCCGCCGAGCCGAAGAAGAGCGCGGCCAACCCGGTCCCGAACGGGTGGAGGAGGCCGAACAACGCAGCCGCGAGCGCGATGAACCCTCGTCCGGCCGTCATGTTCTCGCTGAACGCGGAGAGTCCGCCGAGCGCGATCTCGACGCCGGCGAGCGCCGCGCCGACCGACGCACACAACATCGCTGCGAGCCGCACTCTCGGCTCGTCGACGCCGGCCGCACGCGCGCCGTACGAGAACGAGCCGACCGCGGAGAGCCGGAGCCCGAATCGCGTCCGTCTCAGCACGACCCAGGCGACCACGACGAGTGGGATCGTCAGCCACCCGAGGATCGAGAGTTCGGTCACATAGGCGCCGATCCCGTCGTCCGCGCCTCGGACCGGACGAGGCAGGGCCACCCGTGAGTCGATTCGTCCGCGGACGTCGAAGATGACGTCGAGGAAGAACGCGGTACCTCCGACCGACAACGTCGTGAGCCCGAGACCGGCGATCACGGCATCGGCGCCCAGGTGTTCGATCAGCCACCAGTAGAGAACGGACAGGATCGCCGACGCGAGGAGCGCACCCCCCACCGCCAGCCAGATGGAGTCGGTCCCCCGGCCCACAGCGACAGCGACGAAGGCGCTGCTGAGCATGAGGCCCTCGAGACCGAGATGGAAGATCCCGGCGCGCACGGCGAAGAGGACCCCGACACCCGCGAGCGCGATCGGGACTCCCGATCGGAGCATCGACGCCACGAACTCGGCCATCAGTCCCCCAGCTCCGAGCCCGGAGCGCCGTCGCCCACGGAGACGTCGGGGCGTTCGCGATCGACCGCTGTCAGGTCGTCGCCCCGTGTGGTTCGGCGGCGCAGCACCAGTGCGAACTGCGCGGTGATGAGCAGCGCGACGAGGCCTTCGATGATGCGCAGCCCCGATGGCGGGAGGTCGGTCACGATCGGGAGGAAGAGCACGGCCGACTGGAGTGCGCCGAACACGAGTCCGGCCCAGATCGTCCCGAACACCGTGAGCGACCCGACGGTGGCGACCACCAGTGACGTGAATCCGACGGTCGGCGTCGCGCCGGTGGCGACGCGGCCGGACGGACCGAACACCTCGAACGCTCCGGCCAGGCCGGCGAACGCACCGGCGAGAAGGTACGTCGCGAGACGAAGTCGCCGAACGGGAAGCCCCCACCACTCAGCGGAACGCGGATTGGCTCCGGTCGCGCTGAGGGACCACCCGAACTTCGTGCGATCGACGAGGAGCCAGGTCGCGATCGCGAGCACCAGCGTGAGGAAGATCAACACGACGGAGAACTGGCCGGAGCTCTGCAATCGAAGCGACTCGTCGAGGCGCGCGGTCGACGCCGCGTCGCCGCTGGTGAGCGGGTCGCGGAGCGGCCCGGTCGTCACCCACGACACCAACTGGATCGCGATGAAGTTCAGCATCAGCGTGACGATCACCTCGTCGGCACCGATCGCGACTTTCAGCACACCTGCGACGCCCGACCAGAGTGCGCCGGCCACCGTCGCCACCACCATGCCGACGACCACGGCGGCCACGGTCGGAAGATCCCAGCGCAGACCCACCCACACCGCCATGAGGCTCCCGACGAGGAACTGTCCCTGGCCACCGATGTTGAACTCGCCGGCACGGAGACTGAGGCCCACACCGAGACCGATCACCACCAACGGGATGGTCCACCGGACCGTGTTGGCGAGCGCTCCGTCGCCGGTGAGAGACCCTTCGACGATGCCGTCGACGATCGCACCGACGTCGAAGCCGGTGAGCGCGAACAGCAGGAGGGACAGCCCGATCGCGAGCACGACCGGGACGATCCGCCCCACCACCTCGCTCCGCCGGGCGACGATCACGCGGCTGCGCCGATCATGTCGCGGCCGATGGCGACGCGTTCGAACGGACGGCGATGATCGGCGACGACCCGACCCCCGCGCATCACGCACACCCGGTCGGTCTCCGCCAACAGCTCATCGAGGTCGGACGAGATCACCAGAACGGGAACGCCTCGATCGGCGAGCCTCCGCAGTTCGTCCCACACCCGACGGATCCCTCCGATGTCGAGCCCGCGCGTCGGTTGCGCTGCGACGAGGAACTGCGCTCCCGGTACCTCCCGGGCCAGGATCAGTCGTTGCAGATTGCCACCGGAGAGGTCGGACGCCGGCTGGTCGATGTCGGAGTACGCCACGCCGAACCGAGTCAGACGCGCCTCGGCCTCCGCTCGCGCCTCGCCGACCGACAGCAGCGGGAGCACTGGCCACCGGCGGAACCGCTCCGCCTCCCAGAGGATCACGTTGCGCCACAAGGACTCGTCGAGCGTCGACCCCTCGGCGAATCGGTCGTAGGGCACGCAGCGGAGTCCGAGCCGACGCCGTCCGGCGACCCCGAGATCGGTCCAGTCGTCGCCCTCGACGCTGACGCTGCCCGCGGTGGCCGGAACCAACCCGACGAGCAACTCCACGAGCGACCGCTGACCGTTGCCCTCGACGCCCGCCACGCCGACGAGAGACCCCGCCTCGACGTCGAGGTCGACGCCGGTCAGCGGCTGATCGATCAGTTGGGGCGCCGTGTGGACGCCACGGATCGAGACCGAGGCCGAGGCCGTCGATGTGGCCGAGGATGTGGTCACGACCGTGGATGCGGCCATGAACGTCGTGGCGGCCGTGGTGGCGTCCGTCCGGCTCGTGGTCGTCGCGCCGTCCGTCGCGGCCATCTGTCCCTCGTCCTGTCCGTCGTCGACGTCCTCGCCGATGATCGCATCGGTGAGTTCGTCGTCGCCGAGAACGTCGAGGCTCGAGGCGGGCACGATGACGCGGCCGTTGCGCAGCACCGTGACCGTGTCGGCGATGCGACGGACCTCGTCGAGCTTGTGCAGCACGATCACGATCGTGACCCCGGCGTCGCGCGTGGCTCGGAGTCGTTCGAAGAACGCGTCGACCCGCGGAGGAGGGAGGACTGCCGTGGGTTCGTCGAGGATGAGCAGACCACCGCGTCCCGGATCGGCTGCGGCGATCTCGATCGACTGGACGAGCTCGACGGACAGGTCGCCGACACGCCGAGCGGTGTCGACCTCGATACCTCGTGCTGCGAGTACGTCGCTCCAGGTCTCCTCGATCGCACGCCGCCGGAACGGCCGGACGCCCTTCCCCGACTGCCGCAGCTCGAGGGCCTCGGCGATGGTGAGGTCGGGGACCAGCGCCCGGTGCTGATGGACCATCTCGACTCCCGCATCGCGCGATGCCAGATGGTCCCCGGCTGCGACCGAGGTGCCGTCGATGGCGATTCCGCCCGAGACGGTCGCCTGGAGTCCTGCGATGACCCGGGCGAGGGTGGACTTCCCGGCGCCGTTCTGACCGACGAGCGCGTGGACGGCGCCACGACGAACGTCGTGGTCGACGCGATCGTGCGCCGTGACGACACCGACGCGCACGGTGCCGACACGGCAGTGGACGTGGAGCGACTCGTTCAGCGTTCCTCCGAG